>NZ_JBWKYN010000047.1:0-32972 GCF_059423785.1 Arcicella sp. GW458-12-2-14-TSB2
TAATATATCTTCTTCCCTTGAATATTTCGAAACGAGTAATTCAAAACTTAGCTTTCGTGATATTCAAAGTAAAC
Source organism: Arcicella sp. GW458-12-2-14-TSB2 (assembly GCF_059423785.1). Classification (NCBI taxonomy): domain Bacteria; kingdom Pseudomonadati; phylum Bacteroidota; class Cytophagia; order Cytophagales; family Flectobacillaceae; genus Arcicella; species Arcicella sp. GW458-12-2-14-TSB2. The sequence continues at coordinate 75 of NZ_JBWKYN010000047.1, forward strand.
AATTTGCTCCTTATTTTAAAAAAAATATTCATGTTGGTTTTTCAGACGCTACTCAATGGTTTAAACTAAACTTGGTTTCAGCAAAAACATCTAATTGGGTATTTGAATGTAGTAATCCAGTGATTGAATACATTGATGTTTTTATCCCACAACAAAACAAGCAATATAAGGTATTCAAAGGAGGCTGTTTTGTAGCCAAAGATAAAAGAAGCTATACTTCATCTTACCCCATTATTCATTTTAATTTATTGGCTAATCAACCCCAAACAATATTTATTAAAACGAAAAGTCAAAGGGCCTTTTATGCAACTTTCCTGATAATGCCCGAAGCTGTTCACGAAATAAAAAGATATTCAGATGAACGTAAAGTATGGATTTTGGATGGCGTTCAACTATTAGGAAATTTCCTTATTTCTATCATAGCCTTCTTTTTATTGAAAACCAATACCTATAAGATTTTCGCTATTTATTCGCTTTGTATTTTATTTACGGTATCTGCCTATCATGAATCAATCGGAGATTACTTTACCAACAACCCAGTACAATCTACCCTTATCAATGCTTTGCCTTATCGGCTTTTAGCTATCTTCGAAATTGTATTAACAATTAGCTTTTTACCAATAACGACCTTATATCCCAAATGGGTAAAATGGTATTTGTATTTATCCATTGTTTCCACTTTAGTGTTGACCCTAGCCATATACTTTGATTATAACTGGAGGTGGATAAAAATGAATGTACTGAATACCTTGATTGCTGATATCTCTATTATTCTACTTTTTGCTTACGCATATTACAAAAAGGTAAAATTAGAATGGTTGTTTGTGTTTTCATTTATCTTTAGTTTTACGGGCTTTATTTTTCTCCAACTCAGGCTTTTAAAAGTCATAGATTTTGCATTTATCGATAATCTTGTATTTTTCTCAGACCCTATCAAAATCACTTTTTTTGTTTTGCTAATCTGTAAAATCTACCTGAGGTCTCAGCAATCAGAAGTAGACCCAGCAATTATGTTAGAATATCAGCCAGAATATCATAACATACCGCTAAACAATGAGGACCATCCTCCTTCCCCGATTACCTATTTCCCAGACCCCAATTTTGATATAGAGAACTTCTCTGTACCCATACAACAAGAACAGCATATTAATCAACAAGACGAAGCTTTTCTGCAAAGGATAGAGCAAATTATTGAGGCGCATCTGTCTGATAGTGCTTTCAATATTACAGACTTAGCCGATGAACTTAATATAAGTACCGTACAATTAAGAAGAAAATTGAAAACCTTAACAAACCAGACCACCGTTGAATTTATCAGAAACTACCGCTTAAAAAAAGCTGCGGAGCTACTGAAAAATCGCAACGGTAATGTCTCCGACGTAGCATTTCAAGTAGGTTTTGAAAGTCTTTCATATTTTACAAAAGTATTCCAGGAATCTTTCGGGAAATCGCCATCCGAATGGTCTAAAAGTTTTAAATAGTACTTTTTAAAGTTGGTAAAGCCAGTAATATAGTACTTTTTTAGGTTTTTTGTCATAAATGAACAAATTTTTGTCGATTTCAAGTTAACATTTTCAATATCTAAATTGCAATTTTGTAGTAGTAATAATTCTATAATTATGAAAAAATTATACCTTACTAAAAGTAGTCAAGTTGCTCTGAAAGAAATTCTATATTTAAAGAGTGATGAAAATTATACCGCCATTTATACCACCAATCAAGAGCGTTTGATGGTAGCTCGCACACTAAGAGTAATGCAAGAAAGAATAGAAGATACTCAGTCTTTTATCAGAATCAACAACAATCATGTTGTTAACATTTCTTTCATGAATGGTTGGAGGAAAGACGATAAAAAGCTTGTTATCATTCTTGAAGATGGTCAAGAATTTGTAGTATCCAGAAGAAGAATCAGCGACTTTAGAGAGGCCATAAGAAAATCTCCTAAAGCTGTTTTATTGAAGAATAACAAAGTAAATTCCTAACAATTTTAAACCACCCTAGTACCTAGCACACCTTAATAAGAGCCATAGTTCATGGTTCAGGCCTGTCAATAAAGATTTTCTTTATTGGCAGGTTTTTTTGTTTTGAGGGTAGAAACTATCTACTCAGTTTTTACTATCTTTATGTAAGAGTATCTTTAAATTTCCAGAAAGATTAATGCTTAAATCAAACAAACTACAAGCCATATTCAGAAACTGCTTTACTTTTTTACTGCTATGCTATGGGCATCAGTTGATGTTTGCCCAAAAAATAAGCATTCAGCCCAAAACCCAGTTTAGGGATATTCAAAACCATATCTATCAGCTTAATAGCCATTCCCTTAGTGTATTTGTTTTTCTGGATACCGAATGCCCAATAAGTCAGCAATATACCAGTAAATTAATGGCACTCAGCAAGGGCTTTGTACTGGCTAAAGATACATTGAAACATAGCAAGCCAATTGATATTCAATTTTATACAGTATTCCCTACTAAGGGAATATCGAAACAAGAAATTGAGGAGTTTAACAAAAAATACAATTTTAACTTTCCTGCTATCATTGATAAACTACACTACCTTACCACCCTATTTGATATACATATTACTCCCGAAGTGATAGTACTTGATGCTAAGGGGAATGTTCATTATCAAGGAGCTATCGATAATTGGTTTTATGCATTGGGCAAACATCGTGATGATGCCACTGAATTATATTTAAAAAATGCCATATCCGCTTTGTTGACACACAACGTAATTAATCCACCCAAAACTGAAGCCATAGGTTGTTATATTGAAAGATGATGGTCTGTAATCAAAATCGTGTTTATCTCAGTAAGTTAGTAAACCTGTTCCTTATCTGTTTAGGGCTCTTGCTATTGGCTAATAGTAGTGGTTTTGCTCAGCAAATTACATTTTCAGAACATGTAGCCCCAATCATTCATCAAAATTGTACGCCATGTCATCGAAAAGGAGAGGCTGCCCCGTTTAGTTTGGTTACCTATCAAGATGTAGTAAAACGGGCTAAATTTATTCAAAAAGTAACGGAAACACGCTATATGCCACCTTGGAAGGCTGATCATGATTTTGGAGAATTTAAAAATGTCCGCAAACTAACAGTTGGGCAAATTGCTACCATTAAAGTTTGGATTCAAACGGGTATGACTGAAGGCGATACTAAAAAGTTGACACTGCCTACTTTTCAAGAAGATACCCAATTGAACAAAAAACCAGATTTGGTATTGCATTGGAACAAGGCTTTTCGGATTCCTGCTAATAGTAAAGAAGAATATGTATTGTTTTCGTTACCAACTAATTTAGATACGAATGTATTTGTAAAGGCAATAGAGTTTAGACCCGGCAATAAAAAATTGGCTCATCATGCACGGATAGGAGTAGATACTACACAGATTATGCGAGTGACCGACGGGAAGTCTATCGATGATACATCCATTGCCCAATATGCAAAAATCAAAATGAAGGAGGAGTTTTGGATGGGCTGGATTCCTGGTAATAACCCTATTGAATACCCTAAAGGTACTGCCAAATATTTAAAAGCAGGTAGTGACCTCCTCCTGAATGTACATTACGCCCCAAATAATCTGGCGAATGAATATGATAGCTCAAGTGTGAATTTATATTTTGCCAAGGAACCCATTGAAAAAGAAGTACAAACTTTTATCCTTCATGAACAGGACATTACCAATCAACCTTTTGAATTAGCGGCCGATACCATCATTACTTTTTATGCCAAGTCTGCTGAAATTCCTTATCCAATTCATTTACTTTCGGTACAACCCCATACCCATTTATTGGGTAAATCGCTAAGGAGTTTTGCTATTACGCCTTCTGGAGAGATGATTCCCTTGATAAAAATTTCAGCATGGGATTTTAATTGGCAAATGACCTATGAATACAAAGAACCACTTCTGATTCCTATGGGTTCAGTAATTTACGCAGAAGCCACCTACGATAATACCGCCAAAAACCCCGAAAATAAATTCAATCCACCCAAAAAAATTACCTATGGCTGGAATTCAACTCAGGAAATGATGAATATTATTTTTCAGTATGTTAGATGAGTGGGAAGGTTTGAGTGAGCGGTTTTGAATTGTGAGTGATGTGTTGTGCTTGCCTAAAATAGGTTGACAAAAATGTAAAGATAGACATTTCAAAAAATCACAGATAACTATTCCTTTTCTCTTGTTTAAGTCATAAAAATCGGACTATTTACTAATCACACTTATGTACCAAACGGGTAAATAAAAAACCCTCTCTATAACAGAGAGGGTGCATTTGAAGTTTAAAGCAGGGGTTTTTGATAGTACTTTAATAGCCTATGGACAATTCTTATAAGAGGCCTTATTTTTTAGAGATGGGGATTTAAACTCCCATCTCTTCTAACTAACTTTTATAAAGAAGCTAAGATTACACATAAGTTTGTAATTTGCTTGTAATTAGTATGCTACTGTACAGACCAATCTAACTGGCAGTTTGAATTTGCCTCTGAAACAGCCGTAACATCACCACAAACGGAACTTTGGTTCCATGATTTGAATACTTTGCCATCAGTGGTGTAAAGTCTCCAGCTCAAGATAAAGTTATCAGTGTTGCCATCAAACCATTTGCCTGTAGTACGTGCGTGTGTTGGGTTATCGAATACTTTTACAGCATTTACTTTATCATATTTCCAAGTAACATCCTTGTACAAATCATAGATTTGTTTAGGCGTAACGCTAAAAGAATTCCAAACACGGTTGCCTTGTACATTTGAAATAGTACTTAATAATTTTCCAACGCCAGCACCTAAGTCAGCAGTTTTAGGGTTTCCGTCTGGGTCGTCATAGTCTTCAGTAAAATTGATATACAATTCTATTTTATTTACTGTCAATTTATTATCCAACGAAACCCAACGTATTTTGAAATCTATCTTAGCATTGTCTTGTCCTGTTGCAGGAAAGTTCTTGGCATAATTAGTCTCATATTTTTGCGGTCTGCTGTTTACATTGCCATTAAAAGCTATGCCATCAAACACTGTAAAGCCATGAACAGCGTATTCCCATTGAGGAACTGGATTCAAACTTTCATCTCTACAAGCATAGATAATTGAAAGCAGTCCAATTAAGCATATATATGTTGCAATTCTTTTCATATCCTAAATTTTTTATAGTTGATAAAAGCGAGTAGGCAAATGTTGGATACTTAGCCTACTCTTATAATAATTTGTTAATTAAAAAGTCCACTTTAATTTTACCTTATCCCAGAAAATAGGGTCACGGTCAAAAATCACATTAACCACTTTATCTGTGGCATTAGGATTCAAGCTACCTTCTTGTGATGGATACGGTTTACGCAAAGCAAACTGACGAATCGGTTTTAAAATAGGGTCTTGAATAGCAGTAGGATAGCCCAATCTTCTCAAACCATTCCATGTTTCTGTACCTTGTCCCCAACGGCAGAACCATGCTTGTTTCATTACAACATTTAATTTAGCCAAGTTTGTAGCCGCTGCATCGTATTGTGCTAACCACGAATTTACATAAGTAGTAATATCAGCCGCCGCAGGTGCTTTCGCATTGGCAGCATCTACAGCTAACCCTAAGTTTACTACTCTCGTGATGTGTTCACGGATAGCTGCTTCAAAAATAGCACGAGCATCACCTGTTAAGCCAGCATCAAGAATGGCTTCTATCTGATAAAACTTAATATCATTACTAGTAATAAGCGGTAAGATACCATTGCCCCCTTTAGTGCCCCCTGTTAATGCTTTAGCAGGAATTTCTCTACCAGAATACAAACCACCAGCAGGGTAACAACCCGGAGCAGTACGTAAGGCACCATCTTGAGGAGCCCCCGTATTATCGCCACGGTCACGACCAAAGAAGCCCGCTATGTACGATAAGTCAGCACTTGTTAAACTTCCATACACTTTAGCATAGTTATTCAAGAACGACTGTTTCAAGGCTAAATATGAACCACCGTAAGGAATAGTACCTCTATCAGTAGGGTTAGATGGGTCTAGCACTGTGCCAGTCTGACGATAGAAATAGAATGGTAAACGTGGGTCTTTATTCAAAATCATTTCAGACATCAATTGGTGCGAAATATAGCTGAAACCATTATCGCCCAAATAAGCATTCTGGAACCAAGGGTGGCGACCATCGCTACCATCTGCATTCAACTGTGTACCATATTTAAAGGTAAAATCATCAGCCGAGCTAGTAATAAAGCCACCAGCAGCGAAAGCCGCTACTAAATCAGCATTACCAGTAGCGCGCCCCTTGCGTGAGTTTAGCAATAATCTTAATTTTACGGACTTCGCTAATTTCACCCATTTAGAAATCGTACCACCATAAATGATATCATTCTTCACCGACACTGGGCTTGATTTAGCAAAGTTCGCTATCGCAGCATCGCAAAGTTTAATTACGGCTTCATAAACACTTGCATCTGTATCAAATTTGGCAGAGAAGTTAGGCGAATCGCCATTACCTTGCCAAGCTTCAGTATAAGGAATGTCGCCAAAAGTATCTACAAAGTTTCCAACGGCAAATGCCTTCAACGTTTGGGCGATACCCAAATAATGAGGACTGTTTACATTCTGGGTAGCCCTGATTAGTCCCTCGATACTTTGGGTCGACTGATAGAAAAAGTTCCAAGTTCCGTTATAAGAACTGTTGTTCAAGTTAAAATCATCAGCACTGTTTATCTGACCCGAAAACCCCGCCGTATTATAAATATCAATGTTATTGATAGCCGACAACTCAGCACTAGGTAACAGCAGGTCTGGAGTGGCTTGGATAGGGTTGTTTGGGTCTTTGTTGATATCTAACTCCGTAATGCTACAAGCACTTATTGAAGTTATTAATACCATTCCCCATACAAACCTTCTGAATGTTTTATATGTATATTTCATCTGAATGCTAATTTTAAATGAGAAAATCTGATACTTCGTGTTGTGTTAGAAGGTAGCCGAAAGGTTAACCCCAAAACGGCGTGTTGATGGTGCTGCACCTAAGTCAAAGCCTTGGATGTTTGAATCTGGGAAGTTTGATAATACCTCAGGGTCAAAATTCAAGCCTTTCAACATGTTAGGAGCATAAAACCAAAGGTTACGACCCGACAATGAGATTCTCAAAGAACCAATAAAGCCAACATTTTTCTTCAAAAAGGCTTTTGGGACAGAGTAACCAAGGGTTACCTCTCTAATACGAATAGTAGTAATGTCATACACGTTAGTTTCATCAGCACCATAAGCACCAAAGCCATCAGAGAAATGGTATTCAAAGGCTGTCATAGCAGTAGTGTTTCTAATCGTTTGTCCATCTGCACCCAAAATTGCTTGGTAAGTCTGTGGGTCGCCATAAACACCCGGAATAACACGTAAACCCTCGCGGTCTTCACTACCTTTCAATTGTCCTCTTAATAATAATGAGGCTGCCGTTACCGAGTACATTTTGCCACCTTTTCTATAATCTAATAAGGCCGATAAAGTAAAGTTTTTAAAAGTAAATGTGTTTGTCCAACCTAAAGTAAAGTCAGGAGCAGGGTTACCAATTAAAGTTGGCTGTGGCTGGTAGATTGGGTGTCCTGATGCCTCATTGATTAAATAGTTACCATTTGCATCACGAGCGTATTTACTACCATAAATCATACCGAATGGTTCCCCATTTCTGTGGATAGTTCCTAAGTTAGAAGTGGCTCCACCCAAGAAAATTTCTCCTGCCGGACCAGCATCAACTACCAAAGAGCGTAGTCTAGTAAAGGCCGCAAACGATGTCCATGTAAATCCGCTTTTAGTTTTGATTGGTACCAATGTTAAGCCTAATTCAATACCATTGTTATTGATTTTACCAGCATTGATGTTACGATAGGCAAAACCAGATGAAGATGGCACACGTGTTTGAACAATCAAATCAGTAGAGTTTCTATCAAAATAGGCCAAATCGATACCGATACGGTTATTGAAAAACTGTAGTTCAGTACCTACTTCTACTTCAGTAGTAAATTCAGGTTTCAAATCCACGTTGTTCAATGTACTTGAAATACCAGCAGTAGCAATTGGGTTATCTTGTATATAAGTAGTTCCTAAGTTATATACAGTATTTACTTGGTAAGGGCTAGCATCTTTACCCACTTTAGCATAGTTAGCCCTGATTTTACCGAAGCTCAATACCGTTTTTGGCAAATTAAAGGCGTCAGAAAATACAAACGAACCACTTACTGCTGGATACAAATAGCTACTGTTGGCTACTGGTAGGGTAGATGAGTGGTCGTTACGAACACTCGCCGTAAGGAAAGCATAGTTGTTGTATGATACAGTAGCTTCCCCAAATATACCATACAGACGACGCAACGAGTTGTACTGTGTACTCGACTGTTTTTTAGTACCGTTTAATATCAATAAGTTCGGGTCAATAACATCCTGACCTGTTGTACTTACACGACTGAATTGTCTTTCATTGGCGTTTGCACCAAGCAATACTTTCACAGCTATTTTGTCACTAAAATCGTGCGATACTGTCGCTAAAAAAGTATAATCTGTTTCAGTATTTACTAAGCTAGATTTTGAAACTGAGCCTAATGGTACGGCATTACCACCAGGGCGAATTACGTTAGTTCTAGTCTCTGAATAAGTATTGATACCTCCTTTTGCCAATAAGTTTAACCAAGGTGTAACGTCATAGCTTAATGCCATATTACCATACACACGGTTTACAGTACTATTGTACAAGTTGTATTTAACAATACGAAGAGGGTTATCTAAAGCACGATAAAATACGTTGGTACCATCAACTGGGTTTTCAAATGGGTAGCCATTTAAGTTATAGTTTCTTGGTAGGTAAAACAGACGGTCATAAATAGACCCAGTTGAACCACTACCATAGTCACTAAAGAAAGATGCACCCGACTGAGGGCTTTGCTGTGTGGTTAATACATAGTTTACATTACCACTCACTATTAAGCCATTGGTCAATGTAGCATTACCACCAAAATTCAAACTAGTACGCGATGTATTAGAATTAGGAATGATACCATCATTTTGCATTCTTGAGATACCTGCATTCAAAGAGGTTTTGTCACCTGTTGAGGCAATGCTGATACCATTTTCAATTACTTTACCTTGGCGGAAAAATCCCCCTACAATATCATAAGGTTGAAGAGGCACGGCTATGGCATTGCCGTTGGCATCTAAAAACTGAGGAAATACAGATTTATATCTGGCAGCACCATAAGCCACCCCTACTAATGGATGTGGTACTGTACCTTCTGGATAGCCATCTACAATCGTTTTAGAATAACGAGCAAAACCTAGTTGTGCATTTACTCTATCTACTTGAGAAGGAAACACCGTTCCCCAGTTACCAATGAACCCACCATTATAAATCTGGTTAGAACCTTGGGTATAGGTATCTTGATAGTCGGGTACAGTTGAAAGGTTTTCAATAGATGCCGACGAGTTTACCGTTACTTCCAATCCCTTTTTAACAGATTTACTACCTGATTTTGTAGTGATTACAATTACACCATTTGAAGCACGAGAACCATAGAGTGCCGCAGCAGCAGCGCCTTTTAGCACCGTCATCGATTCTATGTTGTTAGGGTCAATATCGTAGGCTCTGTTAGAGGTCACCGTGTTGTTAGCATAACCATCTGTAGAATTTACAGAGTTATCAAAAGGGATACCATCTACTACAAACAAAGGTTGGTTGTTACCCGTAAACGAGTTGTTACCTCTGATAGTGATTTTAGTACCTTGGCCGGGTGCACCCCCACCACTAATAATGTTAACCCCTGGTACTTTACCATTCAACGAACGTAAAGCATCGGGCTCTGAGCGTTGAGCCAAAGCATCTCCTTTTACAGAAGATACTGCATAAGCAAGTGCTTTTTTGTCACGTTGAATACCAATGGCTGTTACTACAATTTCTGTTAACTGTTTGGTGTCTGCCCCGAGTTTTACATCAATTACTGATTTTGTACCAATTGATATTTCTTGGGGAGTCATACCAACAAAAGAATAGACAATTGTAGTCGCAGTAGAAGGAACTGCTATAGAGTAGTTACCACTTGCATCGGTGGTTGTTCCTTTGGCGCTTCCTTTCAATTGAACTGATACACCTGGAAGTCCTGAGCCGTCCTCGGCCGAGGTCACTTTTCCTGACACTTTTCTGTCTTGTGCATAAATACTTACACAGCAAGCCACCCAAACGAGGAAAGTCGTTAGTAGTTTTTTGTTCATTTAATAATTTAGTTTTGGTTGAATTGGTTTATGTTATTGCTAACAGAATCAATTTAAAAAATTGTACTTTACAAACAAAACAATTATTAATTTTTTTTAATATAATATTTACATATGTGCTTATTTTTTAATATTAGACCATTTTGAATGATTAATTTATTGTGTTTGAACTAATTTTTTTCGACAAGAAGGTAAAATTGACTGATGTATGTTTTGTTTTTGTAGATGAACGGTAAGTGAAAATAATGTTAAACGTACTCAATATACGAAACCTAAAAATACTTAGGGCTTAAAATGTCATTGATAGAGAATACTTAATTTGTATTTTTCTTAGAATTTAAAAATGAGTGTTTTTCTGGGGAGTATAAGTAAGAAGCTGATGAAACTATAAATTTGTAGTAGAAAAGCCATGATTAAATACAAAAAAATATTGGAAAACGTATAATGCAAAAATAGACCGTCCCAATAAATTTTGAGACGGTCTATTTTGTATGAATCTAAGAATGCTTCATCAGTAAAAACATTCTTTGGTTTTTCAATTAATACCCTTCATTCTGAACCATATTTGAATTGGCATCAGTTTCTCTCATCGGGATTGGGAATATCAATTTCGGAGAATTGTAAGGATACGACTTTATTTCAGTACCAAAGTTTTTCGTGAATGTTTGTTTGTTACGTTTGATGTCATGAATCCAGTGTCCTTCAAAAGCTAGTTCAAATCTTCTTTCTTTTAAGATAGTAGCAAGGGTAACTGAAGCGTAAGGGTCAGCATTTGCACGAGTTCTAAGTCTGTTAATATCAGTTAACGGACTTGCGCCTAGTGGAGTACCCCCTACGCGGAAGTTCCCTTCAGCGCGTGTCAAATACATTTCAGCCAAACGAATGATAGGCATATTAGCAATTTGTGCTGCCCATTTAGCTGTAAAAATATCACCAGCATCATAGAAGAAATCACCTCTATCATCTGGAATATCATAAGTAGCCAAATGCTGAGAGTTTATGATAATATCACCACGACCACCCTGCGATGCCGAAGCAAAGAAAGTATTGAATGAGTTATCATTATCTTGATCAGTTTGCTGAATGGCAAAAATATCTTCCGTTGTGTTTGTTAAGTTATTAAATTCTTCTCCAAAAGTTGGCGTTAAGCTATAGGTTGCCGAAGCAATAACACGGTTAGCAGCCTGACGAGCAGCTTCATAATTACCTTGCATTAAATACACTCTTGATAACAAAGCCGCAGCAGTATATTTACCAATATAGAAGCCATTTTTTGCAGGCAAAAGCGATTCTGCACTTGTTAGGTCTGCTATGATTTGCTGATATACTTCTTCAACAGTATTTCTTTTTGTAAAGCTTGCTGTCGTAATTTCCAACGTTGGTGTTGTAATTAGAGGTATGCCTAAATTAGTTTTAGGGTCTCCGTCTTGATATGTTTTAGCATATACTCTTACTAATTCAAAAAGCATCCATGCACGAATGGCTTTTGCTTGGCCTTCTACACTTTGTTTTTTGGCAGCAGTTACTACTCCTAAGTTAGCCAATACTGTATTAGCGATGTTGATAGTACGATAAGTATCCAACCATGTAGTAGTAGCTTGTCCGTTATCTTTCAACAAGTTTTTACCAAATATTTGTGCTGGAGCAACAAATGTACCTTGCCATTGAATATCGCCATTGTCAGCGATTAATTCAGCATCCCTCTGTGGGTTACCGCCTAATACGTCAGCATCAGACATTGAATCGTAAGCACCAATCAAGATAGCCTCAACATCGGCAGATGTTTGTACGGCCGAAGAAGCGTCGATACTATTGACAGGTTTAACCTCCAGTTTGTTATCACAGCCCATCAGTACAATACCTAGTGCTATTGAATATATTATTTTATAGTTTATTTTCATTTTTGTATCCTTTTGTTGTTTGTAATTTATGATACCTCCTTAATTACATCAGGCTCATAATTTCTAAAAATTAACAATCTTAAAAGCCAAGATTTAAACCAACAGTGATTGTTTTAGGTTGAGGAGCAGAATAAAAATCATTACCTGCGGCTACACCTGTTAAATAATCTGTATTAACTTCTGGATCCCAACCTGTGTATTTGGTAAAAGTCAATAAGTTGTTAGCAGTAGCATAAACTCTTAATTTCGATAGTTTTAGTTTATTTACAATCGATTTAGGGAATGTATAACCAAGGGTAACTGTTTTCAAACGAGTATAGCTAGCATCTTGTAAATAACGTGATGATTCAGCAGTACCATTAGCAACATCAGGTAGATAACGTGCCTGAGGTACCATTGTGATATCACCTGGTTTTTTCCAACGGTTCAATTGGTCAATAGTCTGGTTATCATAGAATTCACCATTAGCAGACATAAATTTACCAGCACCGTTATAAACAGAGTTGCCATACACACCTTGGAAAGTGAAGCTTAAATCAGCACCTTTGTAAGAAAACTCGTTCGTAATACCACCAATCCACTTCGGGTTTGGATTACCAATTACAGTATATTGTGCTTCGTTAACATCATTCGTTACGCTTCTGTCAATAGTACCGTCTGCTTTAGTTGTGTTTTTGTAATAAATAGCATCACCATTAGCAGGGTCAACTCCAGCATATTCAGGTCCGAAGAAAACGCCTAATGGTTGGCCTTCAACTGCACGGTTTAGGAAACCACCAGTAATAACTTGTCCTTGAAGATTCAAGATTTTGTTTTTATTGGTAGCAGCATTGAAAGATGCTTTCCATTTCAAATCACCAAAGCTATTATCTGTTCTTAGTACAAATTCCCATCCTTTATTTTCTAATTCACCAACGTTTTTCAACAAAGTAGAGAAACCACTCGTTCCTGGTACGTTTACGTTCAATAATAAATCAGAAGTATGTTTGTTATAATAATCAACTTCAGCAGAAATTCTGTTATTAAAGAAACCAACTTCAATACCTATGTCTGTCTGAGCAGTTTTTTCCCATTTCAAATCAGGGTTAGCTAATTGCGTAGCTCTTTGTCCTGGCACACCTACATAACCATAAGCCGCAGAGTATAAACCAAGCGAAGCGTTGTTAGCAATTTCAGCATTACCCGTTAAACCATAACTAGCTCTAAGTTTTAAGTAGCTGATTTGGCGAACATCTTTGATGAATTCTTCTTCAGACAATATCCAACCAGCCGAAGCAGCAGGGAAGAAACCATAACGATTGTTTGCCCCAAAACGCGATGATGCATCTGCTCTACCACTTACACTTAGCAAATATTTGTTGTCGAATTTGTAGTTAACTCTACCAAAGTATGACAAGAACGAGTAGAATGTTTCAGATGAATTAGCATCTGCCTTTGTAGCACCTGAAGAAAGCATTTTGTATGAATCACTAGGGAAACTTCTAGCAGTAGCATCAATATAATTTCTTTTTGACTGTTGGTAACTCATACCTCCAACTGCTTGTATATCATGCTTTTGGTTGAAGACTTGGTTGAACGATAGAAAGTTGTTAGTACTATAATTAAATACCAAAGTATTAGTTTTATAGGCTTCACCATTCACAGCATTGGTATTATTTCTAGCTGTTTCTTTACCGTAATACTGTTCTTCGTTTTGGAATAGCATATCATAACCATACTCACTTCTGAATGATAAACTTGGAATAATATTCCATTGACCATATACATTACCAATGCTACGATATACCTCTGTATTGTTATCAGTATATTTAATACTTAACAATGGGTTATAATACTGTGTAATTACAGCACCATTGTAGCTATCAGTATAGTCACCTGTACGTGGGTCAATTACTGGTGAAAGTGGTGCTAATGCAATAATCTGCATTGGTGTCGAGAAAGCATTATCGTTTGATAAACGCGTGTTGAATGAACGAGCCAAACTTGCATTGATACCAATAGAAATTTTATCAGAAGCTTTATGGTCTAAGTTCAAACGGCTACTCATACGTTCAAAGCTGTTTTTAACAATAATACCTTCTTGTTTGCTATATGAACCCGAAGCATAGAATTTCGTTTTGTCGTTACCTCCGCTAATGTTGATGTCAAACTGACGAACATTACCTGTTCTTAAAACTTGTTTTTCCCAGTTGGTATCAGTATAGTTTGGTGATGTTGGGTCATTCCATCTTGCTCTTTCGCCTAAAGCGTAACGGTCAAAACGGGTTTGTCCGCCTGCAACACTATAACCAGAGTTTACACGAGCTTCTGTAAATAATTCTACATATTGGGCAGTGTTCAAAAACTCGCGGTGACCTGTAGCTTCGCTAATACCTGAAAAATATCCGATATTGAAATTAGATTTACCAGCCTTACCTTTTTTTGTTGTTAAAATCACAACACCGTTTGAACCTCTAGAACCATAGATGGCAGCGGCAGAAGCATCTTTCAAAATTTCGATAGATTCTACATCATTGAAGTTAATATCGGCAATTGGGTTGGTTGGCCCACCCGTAGTAGATTGGTCATTTGAAGTAATTGGAATACCATCTACAATATACAAAGGGTTGTTACCAGCAGATACAGAAGAAGAACCTCTGATTCTCATTTTGATGCCTTGACCTACTTTACCACTACCCGATTCGATAAATACACCTGCTGCTCTACCTTGAATAGCTTGTTCAGCTGAGATAACTGGAAGGTTTTCGATAGATTTACCTGTGATAGAAGCAACGTTACCAGTTAAGTTGGTTTTTTTCTGTGTACCATAACCCACTACAACTACCTCTTCTAAAGATTTAGCATCTTCTACTAATTGTACGTCAATGATAGATTTGCTCCCAATTGTAACTTCCTGAGAAAGAAAACCAACAAAACTAAAAACTACAGTTTTCTGATTGTTTGAAACGCTCAAAGAGTAACTACCACTTGCATCTGTTTGCGTACCTTTAGAAACACCTTTTACTTGAACTGTTACACCAGGTAGAGCAGAACCATCGCTTGCTGCAGTTACCTTTCCTGTAATACGACGATCCTGAGCAATCATGCTCAAAGAACATCCCAAAAACAGAAGTAGATTGATAAATAATAAACGTTTGTTCATGAAATATTTGGGTTTAATTGATAAAAAAATAATGCTTTAAATTGTACTTTTTGGAGTATAAGATTATTGACTTTCTTTTCTTTTAAGAAATTACTATTTAGTTAGAGGAGTAGATTTTAGAAATAATCGAAAATCTGGTTGAAATTTTTTCATTAAAACCAAAAAATCAATATAAAAATGAAAATTTAGGGTACAAAAATGCCTACTTTTTTGGAAAAAGTGAAATCGTATCAATTTATGGTTTAAAATTACTGAGCAGCTTGGAGAGTTTTGCTAAGTTAAAAACACTTTCGTAAAATATCAATATAAAAGTTAATAAAAAAATAAAACTTGTACTTTTTTTATATTAATTTATCTTATAATATATTTTCTGGGAGTGATAGAGATTTTGCAAATTCATAACCGACTTTGAAGATATTGCTTGCTTTACGAATATCTTGTGGGTCAAAGTTTTTGAGAAGGGGAGGCTCTATTAGAAAATTACATAGCCCTAACCGACTTTTAGAGTTGTTGTTGATGGCTAAGAATAGTGATTTTTGAACCATTGACGCCATTGATTTTGGTATTTGGTTCATACCATAAGGATTGCAATGACTACCAATAATAAAGTCATATTTGCCGACCAATGGTTCTATGGGCATATTGTTTAAAATTCCACCATCTAGCAATGTTTGATTATTCATGAGGATGGGTTCGAAAAGCCCTGGAATACAGCACGAGGCCATGACGGGTTTTAGTAATTCGCCCGAAGAAAAATAAATTGTTTCGCCTGCATACAGATTAGTAGCATTGATAGTAAGCGGAATTTTGAGGTTTTCAAATGAATTATGCGGAATATATTTTAGATAAGCTTCTTCAGCA
Source organism: Arcicella sp. GW458-12-2-14-TSB2 (assembly GCF_059423785.1). NCBI lineage: Bacteria > Pseudomonadati > Bacteroidota > Cytophagia > Cytophagales > Flectobacillaceae > Arcicella > Arcicella sp. GW458-12-2-14-TSB2. The sequence goes on from NZ_JBWKYN010000047.1 coordinate 16,198, forward strand.
CGTTTCATGTTTAACAAGCCTACTCGGCTCCAAGCAGGGCGTAATGCACGCAATGTATTGGTTGAAACTACTATTTCATAAATCTTATCAGGCGAATACCCCGCACAAAACATCGCCCCTGCAATAGCACCGGCACTACAGCCAGAGATGCCCGAAATTTCAATATTTTTTTCCTGTAGGGCTTTTAGTACGCCCAGATGAGCAATACCTCTGGCGCCACCACCCGAAAGGACTAGACCGATTTTCATAGTGTTAGATTGTTTTTTTCAGTAATACTGATTGTAATCCGTTCGTGTAAAATACTACTCAAAGTAAGCAACTTCTTATAAATTGCAAAGCTTATTGAAACAAAATCATATTAAGAATGAAATTACATACCATAGATGCAGGATTTTTTAAACTAGATGGCGGAGCAATGTTTGGTGTGGTGCCGAAAACGTTTTGGCAAAAAACGAATCCTGCCGATGAAAATAATCTTTGTTCATGGGCAATGAGGTGTTTGTTGATAGAAGATGGCAAGAAGCTTATTTTGATAGATACGGGCATGGGTGAAAAGCAGGATGCCAAATGGCAAAGTTATTATTATCGTCATGGCGAGGGCGATTTGGGGAAGTCTATCAGGGCAAAAGGCTATGCTGAAGATGATGTAACTGACGTCATTCTGAGCCACCTACACTTTGACCATTGCGGAGGGGCCGTAAAATGGAATACTGATAGGACTCACTTTGAAATGACTTTCAAGAACGCTCGCTATTGGACACACTCACAGCATTTTGAGGCGGCTATGGATCCTAATCCTAGAGAGAAAGCTACTTTTTTTAAAGAAAATATTTTGCCTATTCAGCAAGCTGAGCAACTGTTTTTTACAGATAAGGTAATAGAGAAACCTTTTGATAATATAGCAATATTAACCGCCGACGGGCATACGGAGAAGATGTTGATGCCCTTGGTAACTTATCAGGATAAAAAGATACTATTTATAGCGGATACCATTCCCTCATCATCACATATACCAGTGCCTTATGTGATGGGTTATGACGTTAGACCTTTGCAAACAATGGAAGAAAAAAGTACTTTATTAAGTAAAGCGGTTGAAAATAATTGGATATTATTTTTTGATCATGACCCAATGTATGACTGTGCTAGCATAAAAATGACTGAAAAAGGCTTTAAACCAGCGCACATCGGCGGATTAGATGCTTTTATTTGAATTCTATTTAGCCATGTCGAAATAATTTTGTTGCATCAGTTTTCGTTATTAACTTTAAGAATTATAAAAATAAGTTTATTTATATTATTTCTCATTCAAACAAAATATCTCTTGAATCATGGGCGAATCGTTCAGGGGTATTTTATAATTTTAAGATTGATTCGTTCCTACAATAACAGATGAAATTAAAGAATATCTTACTTTGCTCAAGCGTAGTTTTGACTCCATTTTTTGTAAATGCACAAACTAAACCAGCTACTAAAAAAGTGGCTGTAAAACCTAAAACAACTTCAGTTATACCAGCTCACACCACGGCGCAATCAGTTCCTTTTGCTTCATTAAAAGACTCTGCTAGTTATGGACTAGGAATTTTGGTGGCACAAAATTTTAAGATGCAAAACATAGAAATTAATGCTGAGCTTTTACAAAAAGGCTTTAATGAAGTAATGAAAGGAGCGCCTACGCCAATTACGGATATGCAGGCGAATCAGTTGCTTCAAAAATATATGCAAAAAGAGCAGTCGAAACAATTTGAACCAAACAGACTGGCAGGTGAAAAGTTTTTGGCTGACAACAAAAAGAAAGAAGGAATTGTCACTTTAGCGAGTGGTTTACAGTATCAGATTTTGAAAAAAGGTGATGGCCCAATTCCAACAGCGAGTGATAAAGTAAAAACGCATTATCATGGAACATTGATTGATGGAACGGTGTTTGATAGTTCAGTAGACAGAGGTGAACCAATTTCGTTTCCAGTGACTGGCGTAATTCAAGGATGGGTAGAAGCCCTTCAATTAATGCCAGTGGGTTCTAAATGGAAATTGTTTGTACCTTATGAATTAGCGTATGGTACGCGCGGAAGTGGCCCAACAATTAAACCATATTCTGCTTTAGTTTTTGAAGTAGAATTGTTGGGTATTGAAAAATAGACTAATGAAAAATAAGATGATGAAATACTTTCTTGCTCTTGTGCCAATTTCGCTGCTTGCGTTTTTTGGACTACAGTCCTTCTCGCACAATAATGGTAGCCTTTCGGGGGCTGATTATAAATTTGCGGCTGATGATTTACAACCGACTGCTACTCAAAAGAAAGTCGAAAACTTAGTGACTGAAATCCTAAGTAATTATCATTATCGTCGTGTGCCTTTGAATGACTCGCTTTCTTCTAAAATCTTCGATAATTATATCAAAGAGTTGGATTTCAATAAAATGAATTTCACGGCGAGTGATATTGATGGTTTTGAGAAATTCCGCTATCAGCTAGATGACCAATTGAAAAATGGTGAGTTGACGGCTGCTTATCAAATCTATAATGTGTTTAGAAACAGAGCAAAAGAACGTTTTACGTTTGTGGCGTCTATGTTATCAAAACCTGTGGATTTTAAGACTGACGAAACTTACACTCCCGACCGTGAGAAAGCTACTTGGGCAAAGTCTAAAGAAGAATTAGATAATATCTGGAGAAAAGCTGTTAAGAGTACTTTGCTAGACTGGAAAATTAGCGGTAAGGCAGATACTTCGGCCATTAAAGATTTAAGAGAACGTTATAAGCGTACTGAGAAATACTTTGATAAGACGAAGAGTGAGGATGTATTTCAACAGTTTATGAATTCGTTTACAGAAAGTGTAGACCCACATACTACTTATTTTATTCCTAAAACGGCTTCTACTTTCAACCAAGAAATGGCTCAGTCGTTTGAAGGAATCGGAGCGACCCTTAGAAACGAAGGCGATTATGTAATGATTGTTGATTGTATCGTAGGTGGACCAGCTTTCAGAAGTAAACTGCTTAACCCGAAAGATAGAATAGTGGCAGTGGCTCAGGGAGATGATAAGCCTTATCAAGATATTGTAGGTTGGTTTACTGATGATGCCGTTAAGCTTATTAAAGGTCCTAAAAACACGGTAGTACGTTTAAAGATTTTACCAGGTGATGCTCCGATAGGTTCGGTACCTAAAGAAGTACGTTTGGTACGTGAGAAAATTAAATTGGAAGACGGTACTGCTAAGAAAGAAGTATTAAACTTCAATCGTGATGGCAGAGAGTTTAAATTAGGTTTAATTACTATTCCGCTTTTCTATCGTGATGCAGAAGGTGCTAGAAATGGGGAACAAGGTTATAAGAGCACTACAGCCGATGTAAAAAGATTCTTAAATGAACTCAAAGCTGATAAAGTTGATGGTGTAATTGTTGACCTTAGAAATAACGGTGGAGGTTTCTTGAACGAGGCTGTTAGCTTAACTGGTTTGTTTATTTCACAAGGGCCAGTTGTACAACGCCGTCAGTCGGATGGAGAAATCAGTGTAGAAAATGACAGAGACCCATCTATTACTTATGATGGACCATTGACAGTATTAGTTAACCGTTTCTCTGCTTCAGCTTCTGAAATCTTCGCAGGTGCTATTCAAGATTACAAACGTGGTTTGGTAATTGGCGAGCAAACTTATGGAAAAGGAACAGTACAGAGTTTAGTAGATTTAGACCGTTTCTTGAAAGGTGAGCCAGAAGGAGTAGGGCAGTTGAAAATAACGATGGAGAAGTTTTATCGTGTAACAGGGAGCAGTACTCAACACAAAGGAGTAACACCAGATATCGAATTGCCTTCTTCTTTCAGTGCATCTGAATTTGGAGAGAGTTCTCAGCCAAGTGCTTTGCCTTGGGATATGATTGCTTCAACTAAATATTCGCCTACGACTGATATTACAGACCAAACTGTGGTGAAATTGAGAGCTTTATATCAAGATAGATTAAAAACAGATGCTGATTTGAAAAAATTAGTAGCTGATATTAATTATGTTAAAAAAGCGAAGGAAAAGAAAACTATCTCATTACAAGAAGACAAACGTCGTAAAGAAATAGATGAGCAAAAGAAGAAAAATTTAGCAGAATTAGGTGAAGAATTGACAGGGGCTACTGAAAAAGAACCTGAAAAGGCTCCGACTGATTCAACTAGTATTGCTCAAGCAAAATTGAAAATTCTGAAAGACAGAAGAAGTAAAGATACTTATCTGAAAGAAAGCGAAAGAATCATCACAGATTTAATCTTGGTGAATCCAACGTCGCCTCAGATAAAGCTTAGTAATGTAGAAAAGAAGAAATAGGTAATTAGCTGTAAGCATTAAGCCGTAGGCTGTGAGCCAATTCAATAAAAAAGTCTCTAGGAAATTTTCCTAAAGACTTTTTTATTGAGGCTATGTAGCCGCTCGGTTCTACCGAGTGACTACTATTATAAGTCCTCTGGACACAATGTTTATAAGTTTTCTTATTTTACTGTTTCGAATCTTTAAACTTGAAACGATAAATATTACATAATGAATGATAGTCATTCATTTTTATTTTTTCCAGAATTGCCACCATTTTTTCTGCTTAGCAACAATACTACCGACAACAACTTCTCCCAAAAAGTCTGTTTCAATAGGAATTACTACAAGGTCTTGTGAGACGCTTAAATCCTTCATGTTAACTGTAGTTTCAGTTCCTTTATAACCAATAGCCATAGTAATTAATGTGATATTATCTGCTAATACAGCATCTGGTATAAGTAGTTTAAATTGTCCTTCTCCATCAGTATTTATACCCTTATTACTTCCTTTAATCCCAATGATAGCACCCGGAATTGGCATCTTTGTTTCCTTATCAAAAACCTTTCCTCGCACAATATTTTTCAAACTGTCGGTAGATAACCCAACTTGAGCCTTTTTTGAAATTAGAGCTAATGGATTATTTTCGATAATTTCTTTAGAGGGAGTATTGCTTTTATTAGCAAAAGAATTGCCTGTAGTACCCAACAAAATAATGCCTGCTAGTATATTATAATATCTTGCAAAGTTTGTTTGCTGTTTATAGGCAATAGGTCTATTGAGTTGTTGTTTTGTCAAACGTCCACATACTTTACCTGAAGCTTGGTTCATTATTTCAAATATCTCTTTATCAGATAAAGCGGTAAAGTCAATGACTGTTTTTGAGCACTGTGAGCAATATTTCCCAATGTCATTTTGTGTCATTAAAGACCAATCTTGCTCACACGGGTTTTCGATGCTGAGTTGGTAAGGTTGTTTTTTCATTGCTAAGTGATGATGAGGAACTTTAATTTGTCATATTTAAGCTTGAATTTAGCAAAAAAACACCATTGTTGACAGTTTTCATGATAATATGTAGGCTTAAATACTTTCTTAAAGAAAACCACCTCGTGTGTTCCATGTTTTTAAACTTGGAAGAATAATAAACCGCAGTCTTTGATAACAGAAAACCTAGCCAGCATTTTAAATGCAGACTAACTGGCGAAGTTTGTATTGTAAACTTTAAACTTAATTTATTAAAAAGTTTGGCAAACTTTTTGTAAGCTTTATGATATAGAAACGACTATCATTACCCCTAAAACTAGTGATATTTAGGGGACTATTTTTTGATTAGACTTTTATTATACTAAATTTACCTACCACTTTAACACAATCATATAAATGTCTTTTTTGAATAATAGTCCATTATTAAACCTTGATTATAGCATACTAGAATTTTTAGATGATAGTGCTTTTGCAATCAATGCGAACTATGAGTTTCTTGCTTTCAATCAAGCATTTTCCAAGCAATATAAATTATTCTTTGGTACTTATCCAAAATTAAATGAAAAAGGATTGGGGGTGAGTCATGTTACTTTTGGCAAAAAAATTCAAAATACTTATGAAAGAGCATTCCAAGGAGAACATTTAGAATTAACTGAATTTGTATATAATCAATATTTAAACTTTACCATTCAACCTGTTTTTGATGAAAATAAAGTGAAATATATTATAGTATTGATTAAGGAATTTACTAAAACGGTGAAACTAGAAGAGATGGTTTCACAGTATCAATCCAAATATGAATACTTAATAGATAATATAAACGACGTAATTTTTCAAACCGACTCAGTTGGCAACTGGGTTTTCTTAAACAAATCATGGACTAATATTTTTCAATATACTATTGAAGAATCTATCAATAAGCCATTTTATCAGTTTCTTCATCCCGAAGACGTTAAAAAAAATGAACTCCTCTTTGAACCCCTCATTAACCGTCAAAAAAGCTACTGTAAACACATCATCCGCTATTTAACTAAAGAAGGAAGTATAAGATGGATGGAAGTTTTTGCTACATTAATCATCAATGAGCAAGACCAAATACTGGGTACATCTGGTACTTTAAAGGATATTACTAACGAAAAAAGTAATGCTCATATTTATGAATTGCTTTCTAATAATATCAAAGACTTAGTGTGTATCCATCGCTTAGATGGTACATATCTTTATGTGTCGCCCTCCATCAAAGAGCTTGCAGGATATGAACCAACAGAATTAATTGGCAGAAGTCCTTACGATTTTTTTCATGCTGATGACCTCAATATTATTCAGCAAAATCATCAGAAATCCTTGGATGGCAATACCAATGAACTATATACTACCTACCGTTTCTTAAAAAAGAATGGTGAATATATTTGGCTAGAGACCAACACTAGGTTATTTTTTGATGAATACGATATTGCCGATAGAATGATAACATCATCAAGGGAAATACAAGAAAGAAAACGTGTTGAAGAAAGTATGGTCAAAGCCTTGCAGAAAGAGAAAGAGTTGAACGAAATAAAAACAAGGTTTTTGGCTATGGCATCGCACGAGTTCAAAACGCCCTTATCTGCTATTCGTTCTAGTGCCGATATTATAGATGCATACACTAAACAAATTGATGATGATAGAATCCGCTTGATTACTAATCATTTGTCATCTATTCAATCAGAGGTTACACGTCTGACAGATTTAATCAATGAAACTTTAGTACTGAGCAAATTTGAAACGGATAGATTGACTGTCCAAAAAGAAGAAGTTGATTTAGTAAAACTATTAAAGTTTGTAACTGATAGGCAAAATCAACAGCAAAGTGATGGAAGGACAGTTGAACTAGCCATTTATGGTACCCCAAGGGCTATTAAATTAGATGCTCAGCATTTTGTTCATATCATTGATAATTTAATTTCTAACGCTTTTAAATATTCACTAGAGCGTCCTAACCCCAAAGTGAGCTTAATATTTGAAGATAATGTATATAAAATAACTGTTCAAGACTTCGGTATTGGCATACCGGAAATAGAACAAAAAAAGGTATTCTCTTCTTTTTTCAGAGCCAACAATACACAAAACATTGTGGGTACTGGTTTAGGCCTATCAATAGTACAAAACATGGTAAAACTAAGTTTGGGAACTATTTCATTTGAAAGTATAGAAAATTGCGGTACTGTGTTTAATATTTCTTTCCCATATTGAACCAAAATGCTTGCTTTTCTTGGTATAATAACAATACTTTATTTTTTATAGTAAAAACCCCTATTTTAAGGGATTGGAAAAGGTATTTTAAAAGTTTTACTTTGTAATGTCAAGTTTACGTATGAATACCTAATCACAAGTTTTTAAAGCTCTTCACCGTGAGCTTAAAAACAATTAAAACAAACTTGATGTTCATGAGTACAACTAAATTGATAGTAAGACTGGCGGATTTTACTGTTGGTTTAGTTGTATTCTAAAAGCATTTAGAGTGTATAAATTATAAATGTTATTAAGTAGTGATTGTAGAATTTTGTTTCAAAGTGTTAGTTATCAGTAATTTATGATAAGTGAAGACTTTAATAAAATTATATTGATTACTTAATAAAGCGTTAATGTATATAATGTTTTATTTTTTTGAAATCTTGCTAAAAAATAAAACACTACCACTTATAAATGAAAACGATGGATTTATTGATAGGAATCATAGAAGATGACCATAATTTAAGAGATAACATTGAAAGGTTTTTCTCATTATACCCAGAGATTAAAATTATTTTTCTGTGAATAGCATAGAGAAATTTTTACGTGAAAATAAATCAATAAGCCAAGAACCATCATTAATTTTTATTGATATAGGTCTTCCTGGAATTTCTGGTATTGAAGGTATCGGAGTTATCCGTAAAAGTTACCCTAATTCGCATATTGTAATGATAAGTGGCACTTGTAATGAAGAGACCGTTTGGCAAGCTGTAAGTGCTGGGGCAAATGGGTATTTATTAAAACCGCTTTCGCTCAAAAAAATTATTGAACAGATTGATATTATAAAGAATAATGGAGCATTGATTTCGCCTGAGGTTGCATCTATGTTGTTTTCGAGAATTGCACAGAAAACTAAAGAAAAAGAAGCAATCATTGAAGGCGTACTGACCAAAAGAGAATTAGATGTTGTTGACTATTTACTAAAAGGACAAAGCTATAAAGAAATTGCAGACAAATTGTTTATTAGTTACTCAACGGTGAATGACCATATCAAGAAAATATATTCAAAACTAGAAATTAATTCTAAAGGAGAATTGCTGGCATTATTCATTAACTAAATAAACTTATTGAGGTATGCTTGTTTATTCTTTTGGTAAAGGATAGCCCTAATATATAAGCAAAAAGTAAAGCTTATTGTTGCGATAAAAGTCGCTACAAGAAAATTTGATTTCAATGGTATTTATACAAAAAGACATAGTTTTAGGCCTTCGTTTTATCTTGAATGAAGTTCCCTATGCTGTTCTGCTAGAAGATAATCAAAGAAAGTTACAGTTTGTAAATCCTAGTTTTTGCAAACTATTTAGTATTCCTCTGCTACCAGAACAAATGGTTGGTTTTGATTGTGCAGTAGCCGCTGAATCATCCGCACAACTTTTTAAAGATTCTCAAGGCTTTTTAGAAAGAGTAACAGAAATTCTTGAAAAGAAAGAACCAGTAAGACAAGAGTTGTTAGAATTGGTAGATGGTAGGTTTTTTCTAAGAGACTATTTACCAATTATCAATAATAACTTATTTGAAGGACAAGTTTGGATTTATTACGACTATACTGAAGCCTATAGTTCAGAAATAGGGAAAAATAAATTGAAGAAATTCTACGAGAATATCCTTCTGAATATCCCTGCCGATATAGTTGTTTTTGATAAAGAACATAGGTATTTGTTTGTTAATAAAAAAGCCATTCAAAATCAAGAAATCAGAGAATGGATTATAGGAAAAGATGATTTTGAGTATGTGAAGTACAGAGGGAAAGATATCAGTATTGCCCAAAAAAGAAGAGCTTTGTTCAATCACGTAATTGATAATAGAGAGTCTAGCGAAATAATAGAAGAAACCATAACGCCTTTAGGTACAACGCAGTATAATCTAAGAAGAATACACCCATTTTATACTGATGATAACGAATTAGACTTAATTGTAGGTTATGGTATAGATGTTACTTCTATCAAAAATGCCGAGGAATTAATAAATCGTAAAGAGAAAAATTTAGCTCAAATCACTGAGATTTTAAATATTGCAGTTATTGTTATCGATAAAAATTTTAATGTGACTTATGCCAACTCTTCATTTGATACAACATTTGGTTATATCGATGGAGAAATAATAGGTAAAAAGATTGATGAAATCAAGATAGCTAATTTTAGCTCAATTAGGGACGAAATACTGTTTTCACAAACAAAAGATGATTATCAATTTAAAACAAAAGAGTTTCAATTTAAAGACAAATATGGCTCAAAAAAGTACCTAAGTGTTTATTGTATTCCTTCTTATACTATTGATACCAACGAAATATTTTATGCTATTTTTTTTAGTGATGTTACCGACCAACATTTGGCTTTCGATGAATTACAAAAAAATATTGAAAAAGAGAAAAGACTGAATGAGCTTAAATCGGGGTTTGTAAATATTGTTTCGCATGAAATGCGTACACCGCTCTCTGTTATTCAATCTAGTGCACAAATTATTGAAATGTTGAGCGAAAATGATAACCTTGATAAAGAAGCTATTAATTTTCATACTACCAGAATTGTGAGTGAGGTAATAGGGATGGAAACCCTAATGGACGAACTTCTTTTAATCAGTAAAATAGAAAGTGGTAAAGTAGATTTTAAACCTTTCCCGCAAGACTTAGAGAATTTTGTGAGGGTAGTTATTCATGAAAAGTATGCCCAATTAGCGGATGACAGACAAATAAAGGTTATCGTGAAAGGTGAAAAACAACAGGTAGCATTTGATAGAATGATGATGAATCATATTTTGAGTAATATTATCGGTAATGCTTTTAAATATTCAGAAGGGAAACAAGCCCCTATTATACAACTACATTATCGCAATAATGCTGTAAGCGTAATGGTAGTAGATAGTGGTATAGGAATACCTGAAAAAGACTTGCAAAATCTATTTAAAGCCTTTTCGAGGGCTTCAAATGTAGATGGAGTGAAAGGTACAGGTTTAGGCTTGCATGTAGTCAAATTTTTTGTTGATTTTCACAACGCAAAAATCTCCTGTAGGTCTCAAGTCAACAAAGGAACAAGTATTTTACTTGAATTTAATTACAAATCGTTTTCAAATGTCTAAAATAGTATTAATAGAGGACCAGTTGCAGTTGGCAGAGAATACCAAGACAATCCTAGAAATCAATGGTTTTAATTGTTATGTAGCAAATAGAGGACAGGAAGGATTAGACTTAATAGAACATATCAATCCGAGTTTGGTGGTTTGTGATATTAACTTGGATGAAATTGATGGATATGAAATTTTGAGACAGATAAGGTTAAATCCTCGATTTGTTAGTTTACCCTTTATTTTTCTAACAGCCAGAGCTGATTTTGTAGATAAAAGAAGAGGCATGAATGCAGGGGCAGATGATTTTTTGACAAAACCTTTTAATGCCCGCGACTTGGTAGAAACTATTCGCGCACGTTTGGAAATGAGTAGTCAGAAGAATGAATCAGTAGGCATTGAAATTAAAAAGAATGCCATTGATGTATTTTATAATGTTTCTAATCATGAATATCTTACTCCACTCAATGGTATCATTAATCTAAGTGAAATATCACTTGATATGGTTAGAGGTAACCAATATAAAGACATAGAACCATTACTTGAAGGAATTTATGCTTCTGGGACTAGGATGTTGAGAACTACTAGAAAGCTATTGTGGTATAATCAATTATCCAACATGGTCAATCCATGGAAAAATACGTTGAAACCATTTAATAGCAAACTCAATGTCCCTGAATTGCTTAATGAAATTATCAGAGAAGTTACCAAAAACTCATTAAAGGTATTAGATTTCAATATTAAATCACACGTTTCAAGCTTATACGGTTATCAAGAGGATTTAATCAAGATAATGTTTACTGAGCTATTCCAAAACGTTGTGAATTTTGCAGACCCTAGTCGTAAAGTGTTTTCGGAAGATAGGTTAGAAAATCAGATGTTTGTGCTAATTATTCGCAATAACTACCTTGGAAAATATACGATTAAGACAGATGATATAAAACCATTTTATCAAGCACACAATCCTAAAGATATGAACGGAACTGGTTTGGGTTTGTACATAGTAAAAGAATGGGTAGAGTCAATCAATGGAGAATTTGAAGTAAATGGCGAGAGTCAATTATTCGATATAGTTATTAAAATTCCTTTAAATATTTAGTTAAATATTACTTAGGCGTATTATTTAAAGGCTTAAAGCTAATGCATTAAGCCTTTTTTTAAAATCATATTGTTGTATTACATAGTCCAAGTTGTTTTAAATATTCATTACTTATATCTATATAAAGAATTAATACCCTTATAAACAATATAATTACTAACACACATACTATTCAACATGTTACAAGAATACATTTATCTATTATTGGTTTTACCAATACTTCAATTATCAATGCTTTTTTTTTACGCTTTTAGAAAATCTACAACAAATTGTTGCCCAAAATGTAAGCATGTCTTAAGCGGTGAACGAAAGAGCAGACCTTTTTTAGTAAAATTTTTTCTATCTCCATTTTTCAATTTTAAATACTATCAGTGTTTGAGTTGCTATGCAGGCTTTTTTATCCCAATGGCTGCTCTAGATAAAGCAAAAACTATCAAAATAGAAACCATATCGAGATAAATGCCCGACACTAAATTAAATTCAATCGTAATTCCTCTTACAATTATTTTGAGTAACTTAATCCTATTTTTTTGGATGTTTAATATCAAAAGAACAGCTCAAAATAAATGTCCTTATTGTGGATACAAATTTTGTAAAGTTATTCAGACCCCTAACTATTTAAAAGCATTTTTATGTTATTTGAATAGTTTTAAATATTATAAATGCGATAATTGTGGGAATAATTTTATACTAGTTGTAAAATTATGATTATAAATCATTCAATACAGAAGCCATCATTCTGATTAAACTCACTAACACACTTCATAACAAGATAGTTCTAAGCCTAAAAACTTAGGACTACTCATACAACTTTGTATGAAACTAATCCAACTGCTTAGCAATAAGGCTATGACTTCGAAACAAAGAAATTGAATACTCCATAAAAATTTATTTTAATTAACCCTTTATTATGAGAGCAAATTTTACCCCTATAGTATTTATTCTAATTATTTCATGCATAATGATATCTTGTGTTAGCTCAAAAAAATACAATTTTCAAATATTAGAAAAAAAAAAAATCTATGAAAATTTTAAACGTTCTCAAATTGAAGTACGTGAGTTAAGAGCTAAAAACCTTACTATCACAGAGGAATATTTAAAACAAAATGAAAAAAGGAAATCAGAATTGAAGGCTATTGACGAAATTCGTAACACATATAAACAAGATTCTTTAATAACCCAAAGGCTATTGAGTGAAGCTGATAAAAAAGTTAATGAGTTGATGTCTTTCAAAATGGAATTGACCGCTACAGGTACTAATTCTGAAAATCAGAATCTTGAATTAAATAAATTTATCAAAAAACAAAACAGGACAATTCATTTACTAGCTAAAAAGCTAGTAAATGAAAGACGTTACAAAAAAGAATTAATGAGTTTTATCAAAGAAAAATTAAAAGAAAAAAAATCTTTTAAAGCTAAATTGATGTATGAAATTAGATAGGTTTTAGCATTATATTTCACTATTTGAAATATAATTCAGATGTAGGAGTGTAATAGTTCATCTCACCAATTCTTTATAAGGGTTGGTGATTTTTGTTGATATTACTAGGTTAGTTATCCCCGCTGTTCTATGTCTTTCAGACTTGGAACAATAAATAATTCGAGTCTCAGACTGCAACCGCACCCCAACTAATGGTTTGTAAAATCACGATTATGGCAGTTCAATAAGTACCTTAGAAGTGGACTAACGGGGTGTAATAAATCCTAAAAAAACTAACATAATAAAAAGATTAAAGAGCATAGATAGCTTTTTTTTTCAAAAGGATATAACTTCGTGATAACTTATCCTAGAAGAAAAATTATTAATTTCCACCATATAAATTGCTCAACTCATAAAACTATTATTATGTATCTACTACTACCCAAACACTACATCCAAACCCTTTTGTTCGTTTGCTTAATTATCGCCCCCAAGCTATTATTCGGCCAGTACATTCTGGACAAACAAGTAAAGTTTGAAGAGAAAAAAGGAACAAAGCCCATCCTAAAACCGATAGAGACCTTTTATGCCAAAGGAGATAAACTCTATTTTATGGCTGATAATAGTATTACTATTACCGATAATAATGGATTATTAGTGGACAAAATCCCTGCGGTAAAACAGGTATCTTTAGGATATAAAAACACTATTGGTAAAATTCCAGTAGATGCTGACAATAATTTTTATGATTTCGATGATTGGAAAACAATCAAAAAATACTCAGCTAATAGAACATTACTTAATACATTTGATGTATCTGCCTATGCTGACTATTACGCTCGGGTTAATTATATTGAAATTGATAATGACAATAATCTATATTTTAGTGGTGGAAGTAGCTTTATTACAGTACTAAGTAAAGATGGCATTTGGTTAAGACAAATAGGTAAAGCAGGCAATAAAGACGGAGAGTTTAGCGAACAGATTACTAAAATTGTTGTTTCTAAATCAGGAACTATCTATGCAAGGTCTGGTAATGGTAATGTAAGTGATAAAATACAGATATTTAATAAGGATGGTAGCTTCCTCAGAAAAATAGCCCTACAGCAAGAGATAAGCGAATTTTGTGTTGATAACGACGACAATGTTTACATTATAAAAGCTGGAGATAACAGTATTTATCCTTATGATAAAACAGGCAAAGCTTTAACTCCCTTGGCTGTTAGCACCAATAAAAATATTAGTCCAAAATACATAGTAAAGAAAAGTGATAACAAAATAATTGCCTATTGTAAAAATGCTGAAACTACAGGTTACGAATTTTATGATGTAGAAACAAACACTAAAAGCGATATCGTTATTACGGCTAGTGATGCAGACTATCCCACCAGAATTTTAGATGCCCAGATTAATCCTGTTACACAGAATATTACATTTTTAGATGAATATAAAGTAGTTACCTATGATAAAAACTTTAAGGTAGTGAAATCTGCCCAAAACTTTGATAAGGGTATCGTAACTAAAAAACGTCCAAATTTATTTGCATTTGATAGCAAAGGCGAGGCCTATTTTTTGAATGAGTTAGACATGGTTACTAAAACGTATGAATTATATGCTGCAAGTAACCCAGATACTCCTTTATGCAAAATAAAAGCTGATTATTATATCAATAAAATAATCATAGATAAAGACTCGTTGAACAATCCAATTATCCTAGCTACTACCGTATATTCGGTTAGTTCATATTCATTTGCAGGAACTCTTATCAAGAAAAACATTAAACCAATATCAGCCTCAATAGGTGTATTGAATAAAAACCCAGATGGAACCTTTAGTTTATTAAGTACTGGACCATACTCACTTCAAAAATATGATTCAAATTTTAAATTAATCTCAAGTCAATATCTTGATGCCTCTTCTTTTAATGATTTTATAGAAACATCAGATGGGTATTTGCATACTATTGTTGAATCTTCACATACTTTAAGACTCGAAGCATTTAATAGTAAAGGGAAAAATATCAACAAAACTAATTTTGATGTAAATTATCCATCAGGGTCGTTTATTAGAGCTTTTAATAATCAGCTAATTATAGCAGGACCTTATATGGATTTCTTTTCTGTCCTTAATTTCAAATATGATAATACCTTACAACCTAATTATGTTAATGGACCAAGTAGTATTAATCCAACAACGTTTGATAAAGGTTTGGACTTATCAACAATATATAGCTCGTCTGCCAAAAATATAACCTATAATTTAGTTAGTGGCGAAAGTGTAAAAATAAGTAGTGGAGGTATTTTGGAAGTACTGAAAGGAGGAGAGTCGATTATAGAAGTAATATCGCCCGCAACGAGCATATATAATGGCGCTACTAAAAAGGTTCTGGTAACTGTCAATAAGACTACACCCACTGTAACAGGCGTTGAGAATATTAACAAAACAACTGTTGATTCAGATTTTGTATTGAATATCAAAAGTAATGCAACTGATAAACCTACCATAATATTGGAGTCAGGAAGTGCTATTAGCTTTGATACTAAAACGAATACTGTCAAAATACTTAAAACAGGCGTTAGTAAACTAAAAGTTTATGCTCCTGAAACAGACCTTTATAAGGCGTATTCTTATACAATACTGGTTACTGTTTCGACAGCACCTAAACTAACTCCCGACCTTTCAGTGGATGATATTACTAAGAAAATAGATGCTGCGGACTTTACGCTGGTTCCTACTACAAAATCTGATGGAGAAATAATATTTAGTGTTGTTGAAGGAGATGCCATAGAGGTATCGTTACAGGGGAAGGTTAAAATACTAAAAGCTGGAGTTGCTAGGGTATTCATTTCTCAATCAGAAACAGATAAATATTTGGCAAAGGGTCTAATAATTACCATTACTATAGAAAAACTAGAGCAAGCCATTGATGCTGGTACTGTTCCAACCTCCTTATATCTGAATAGTACAGGTTTTGATATAAATCCGACATCAAATTCGGGCTTGGGCGTTAGTACAAAAATAGTAAGTGGCCCGGCCAAACTAGAAGGAAAACGAGTAGTATTATTAGGCAATGCAGGAGTTATAGAAATGGAATTTAGCCAAGCAGGTGATGCCAAATACAAAGCTGCTACTACCCTGAAGAAATCTGTGGAGGTAAAATTGGTACTAGCGAATTTAGAAGAGCCATCAGATGCATCAGTAAAAGTATTTCCTAATCCCGTTACCACAACGTTACAACTTCGGTCAGACGGAAAACCATTTGGTTTACAAATTGTATCAATGTTAGGCACGGTAGTGTTTGAAAAAGAGATTACCAAAGAAGAAACTGAGATAGATTTAAACGGTATTAAACCCGGAAACTATGTATTGATTATTCAGAAAAACAACCAGCTTGAATATATTAAAATACAAAAACAGTAATTGTAACGATCAATAAACCAGAGTCTCAGATTGCAAAAATACACCACGGTGTAAAACCAAACATGAGTTATCCCGAATTTTTCCTAAAATTATTCGTTTTGGAGACAATTTGTGAGGTTTTCTACTTAATTATCGTCTAGTTCTTACTTTTCTTGTCTCGTATGTTTGTTTGATAAAAATCATGTTGCAATAGATTAAATTCCGAAATTAGCTTTTGTGTGGTGAGAGGATAT
>NZ_JBWKYN010000048.1:0-32691 GCF_059423785.1 Arcicella sp. GW458-12-2-14-TSB2
CTATAAATGTGTTGAATGATAATTGTTTAACAGTATTATTTATCTAAAATAACAAACAATATCTCAAAACTAGCACAAGATATTTAGGTTTTAAGATTAAAACCAATAAAAAAGGTTTGGAAATTCATCCAAACCTTTACTTTCACTAGGTAAATAATATTTTGAAGCTTAGATTTTAACGGCTTGTCTAGCAATTAATTTCCATTCTTTTTTAGTTTTTTGGAAAACAAGCAAAATGCCTAATTTCACCGTTGCTGGTACATTACGATTATTCGTTTCAGCGTATAACTTATGGCGAACAATGGCAGTATTGCCAAAAATTTTGATTGTTTGTTCTGTCAAATCCATTGTTTTGAAATCAGAATCGCCATTCATTAAAGTCTCTATTAAATGAGCTTTCCCTTCTAAACTTCCACCCGAATGTCCGTAACTCAAATCATCATCCAATATTTTTTCTAGTGTTGCTTTGTCTGCATCCACTACAGCTTTTCTAAATGTCTCGACTGCAGCAGCTACTTTTGCTTCATCATCTGTTTGTGCTTGGCTCATGGTTATTGTTCCTAATAAGATGGTACCTAATATTAATAGCGTTTTCATTATGTTAAAATTTATTGTACGAATACACATTATTTATTTTTTACTCTGTGTTTTAGTATTGCCTTTTTGCAACAACCAAACTGATAAGTTTTTAGCCGCTTTGAAATTTTCAAATTCCATTGGCAAACGTTTTCCGTTTAAGTATTCATTGTAAATCCAAGGGTCACCAATGGCAAATACTGTTCCTTTACCTACTTTAGCTACTGCCATAATAACGTCGTTACCTTCACTAATAGTAGCTTTTGCTGGTGCTTTTACCGATAAAACAGATAATTCTTTTACGAATACTTTACTAACATCTTTAAAAATAGGGTGATTAGCAGGTATTGTTACACGTCCTTGTTCATACACATTATTTTTCACCATATTGATACTTTTGTTAGTAAACTGAATACCGAACTTAGCGGCCAATTTATTGAAATGTGGTAATTCCACATTAGCAGAATCATTAGCCATCAATACTAAAGTTCCCCCAGCTTTTACCCAGTTTTCAATCGCTGTAATATCCTGTGCTTCTACAAAATTAGGGTTTGGTGTTTCCTTTTTAGTATCAGGGTCAACAATGATATAAACATCTAAATCTTTTAAATTTTCGGCTCTTGGTGCAGTCGAAACTGTACGTAATTCAGCACCATAATTTTCGAAAATACTTCCCCACAATGTAAAGCCAGAATCTTTACCATCATACCATGTATAATGATATGGCTCAGTAATGCCTTCACGCGTAGTACGCATTTCGTGGTTGAAATAATTATCTAACCCTACTTTTTTGCCTGCACCTACCCCTAAATCTTCAGCAATTTCCATTTCAACGCTTGCCATGATAAATGGAGCCATGCCTTTTAAGTCATCACGACGGATAGGTTCTTTAAGGTAATATTCATAGCTACCGTCACGGTATGGATTTCCGCCTAAGCCACTTACCAATACTACTTTTTCAAGGTGATTGATGCCATTGCTTTCTGTAGAAATAAAGTTTCTTAAAATCCCGTCATATCCTTTTTTAGCATTTTGATAATAAGCCTTATCAATGTATCCCATTCTAGCACCTTTTGCCAATCCATAAACCATCATTGAAGAACCTGATGCTTCAAGATAATTGCCTTTACCATTGATTTTATCCACAACTTGATACCAACAACCTTCTTTCGGGTCTTGATATTTCACGATAGCAGCCGCTAGTCTTTGATAAATTGCGATTAGTTCCTTACGTTTTGGATGGTCTTTTGGGAAAGTATCCAACACATCTGCTAAAGCCATGATGTACCAACCGATTGAACGTCCCCAGAAGTTTGGAGAAACACCAGTAGTTTTATCTGCCCATTTTTGCTCGCGACTTTCGTCATAACCGTGGTATAATAAGCCTGTTTTAGGGTCACGTGCATTTTTTTCCATCCAAATAAATTGGTTGGCGATGTCATCAAAATTCTGTGGCTGATTAAAAGCTTTGCTATATTCTGCATAGAAAGGCTCTACCATATACAAACCATCTAACCACATTTGGTTTGGATAAATTTGCTTGTGCCAAAAACCTCCTTCTTTAGTACGTGGTTGTTCAGAAAGTTGTTTTCTAAGCAAATCGGCAGCCAATTTAAACTTTTCTTTACCCGACTCACGGTAAAGCATTACTAAAGAACGACCACCTGTAATGTTATCAGAATTGAAATTATCGTATCGGTACGTCTTGATTTCACCTTTATCGTTTACATAAGCATCCATGTTGTTCAAGATAAAACGATAATATTTAGCGTCACCAGTACGATACCATACTCTTTCAATGGCTTTCAAAAGAATAGCTTGTTCATAGTCCCAACGAGCACGCTTTCCTTCTTCTTTGTAGGTAATAGAGTCTTTGTGAACGTCTAGCATAATATCTGCCATTCTCGTAGACCATTTCGTTTGTGCAAACGAAGTATTCATCGAAAAGAAAAGGCAAATTCCAGCAAGAATTATACTACACTTGCTAACAATAGGAATGGTAAAAAAAAGTTTTCTTTGCATTTTTTGTTAAATAATTATTTGTTTTGAGCTATAAGCAATGAGTTGTGAGTGATAAATTGTGAGTTGTGAGTTGTCCTTTGTGCTTGCCTAAAATAGGTTGCCCTTCAACGGTAACAATTGATTAGGAAAGTCAAACATTAATATTCAATACTTTAATTGATACAACAACATCGTTTATTTTATATTAAGTAATGAACCTAAACGACATCCGTGTAGAGTAATTTATTGATAATCAAACAATTAATCGCTAAATCACTCATTCACTAAATCACTCCATTCCCCTATTACTTAAATCTCTACTTGAGCATTGCGTGGAGCAAAAAGATGCATAATTCCCCAAGCTAAAATATACGCACTTCCACATAATAAAAAGATGATATTATACCCTGCATTGATATCACCAGAGGCTTTGTAAGTATCCAGTAACGAACCTACTACAAAAGGGAAAATCATTCCTCCTACTGAGCCAGCCATTCCACCAATACCAATGACAGAACTAATTGCTTTTTTAGGAAACATATCTGATGCTACTGTATAAATGTTAGCACTCCAAGCTTGGTGAGCCGCCGCCGCAATACTGATTAACGCTACAGCTTCCCAGATGTTAGTGGCATAACGGGCAGCCATAATTGGTACTACACAAATAGCAAAAATAAACATGGATACTTTTCTGGCTTTGGGAATTTCCCAACCTTTTTTGATAAAGTATCCTGACAAATATCCTCCACCAATACTTCCGATGGTAGTAGCTGTATAAACCAAAATCAAAGGCAAGCTTGGTTTTTTCAAATCTAAATTAAACCTCGTTGAAAAATATGACGGCAACCAAAATAGGAAAAACCACCAAATAGGGTCTGTCAACATTTTTCCAAAAACAAAAGCATAGGTTTGTCTAATGCCAAAAAGCTTTATCCAAGTAACAGGCTTTTCATTAGCATTTACGGGTTCAACATCACTATGAATATAGTCATATTCAGCTTTCTCTAATTTTTTATGTCTCGATGGAATCTCATAATAAATTATCCAGAAAACTAGCCAAATAAAGCCTATTCCACCTGTAATGATAAAAGCCATTTCCCAACCATAAGAACCCAAAATCCAAGGTACCATAATAGGTGCTACTACTGCACCAATGTTAGCTCCTGAGTTAAAGATACCTGTTGCCAAAGCTCTTTCTTTTTTTGGAAACCATTCAGCCGTTGCTTTAATGGCAGCTGGAAAGTTGCCCGCCTCCCCTAAACCAAGCGCCGCTCTAGCTAAGCCAAACCCGAAAGTACTTTTTGCAAATGCATGAGCAATGGCAGCAAGACTCCACATAATCACAGAAATTGTATAGCCCAGTTTTGTACCTATCTTATCAATAATACCACCAAAAGCCATTAAACTCAGTGCATAAGCGGCCTGAAAGGCTATTACGATTCTACTATAATCTGTTTCTGTCCAACTAAATTGTTTTTCTAAAGTTGGTTTCAAAAGACCTATCACTTGTCGGTCTAAATAGTTGATGGTTGTAGCAAAAAAAAGTAGCGCAACTATTTGCCAACGGTACTTACCAATCGTCTTGTTCATTTTTTTGGGGTTAGACTATAACATTTAAGCAATTAATTACTTCATTTCTATCTAGAAAAATGAAAATTAATCATACTTCACTAAAAGGGAAAAGCACTTATTTTTTACTTGGTATAAAAAAATGATTCCAGATTAATGAGTAATTATACAGTATTTAAGCCTTATTCTTTTAATAGAAATTATTGAAAAACATTTTCCCCAAAAAAGCGTTTTAGTAAACTATATAACTAGATTATTTCAAGAAATGGCATTTTGTTCTATTGTCTGTTCTGAACAAAGGTTTAGATAAACATATCTCTTAAAGTAGAAGGATACAAACATTTTATTGAATATTTTTCGTAAATCTTTTCGGGAACGTTGCCATTCATACAAAGTTTAAATTTCTATATTTGTAGGATAACCTATTTAGCTAAAAATTGTAATTTCAACACAGCAAAAACGGTACGAGAAAAGGAATCAAAAATTTGTACAATTCAAAGAAATAACATTTTGGAACATATTACCATTAAAGATATTGCTAAAGCCTTGAACCTCTCGACTTCAACCGTTTCGAGAGCGTTGAGAGGGAGTCATGAAATTAATCCAGAAACCAAACGCTTGGTGATGGAATATGCTGAAAAGTTCAATTATCAGCCCAATCCAATTGCCTTAAGTTTAAAAGAAAACAAGAGCAGGTCTATCGGTGTAATAGTCCCTGAAATTGATAATCCTTTCTTTTCACAGGCCATTAATGGTATTGAAGATATCGCTTATAACAAAGGCTATCAGGTAGTTATCTTTCAAAGTCATGAGTCATACGAAAGAGAAGTGATTAATACACAGCATATTACATCAAGACGGGTAGATGGTTTATTGATTTCATTGTCGGGACAAACGACTAACGTAGATCATTTGAAACGCTTGCATGACAAAGGTTTACCCATCGTTTTATTCGACCGTATTTCGGATGAAATAGATACACATAAAGTGATTTCAGATAATTTTGAAGGCTCGTTTACAGGCACCGAACATTTAATCAAGATAGGAAGGAAAAGGATTGCTCATATTGCGGCTTCGCCACATTTATCAATTTCCAAAGAAAGAGTAAAAGGCTATTTGGCAGCCTTAGCAAAATATAATGTTCCTGTTGACGAATCTTTGCTAAAGTACTGTAATTACGGCTTGCAGGATATTGAGTTTGTGATAGACCAACTTTTCACAAATGGCAACCCACCAGATGCCATCTTTACGGCTAGTGATAGGTTAGCATTAGGTTGTTTAAGTACCCTACAAAAAAGAGGAATTAAGATTCCCGAGGAGGTAGCTTTGATAGGTTTTACTAATTTAAAAGTGGCTTCTCTCCTAGCTCCATCACTAAGCACCATTGTACAACCAGCTTTAGAGATGGGTAAACGTTCGGCTGAATTATTATTTGAGCTAATAGAAAATACATCTAAACTACCCAAAAAGTATCAAACGTTTAAATTATATACAGAATTGATTATCAGGAAATCTTCTGATAACATGATTCTGATTGATTTATAGGTAGTAATTAGTAAATAGTGATTGGTGAATGGTCTGCCGTTGCTGTAGTATTTCTATTTACTAGCTATCAGTTATTTACTTCAAATGAAAACATGGCTTAAATTGTACTGATTACTTAAGAATCTTTTAACAACTTATGTTTAATTTATTTAGTTCTTTCAATCGTAAATTGAACCAATCCAGCTAATGATTTTCTGTAGATAGAATCAGGGAAGGTAGAAAGAATATTCTGTGCCTCTTCAACGATGTTTTTCATCACTTTTGTGGCATATTCTAAGCCTCCAGACTGTTTTACGAATGATATTACTTCGGCCACTTTTTTAGGGTTATCAGACTCGTTCTTGATGATATTTATGATATTACGCTTGGTACTCCAATTAGCTTTGTTTAGGGCATAAATCAAGGGCAATGTCATTTTCTTTTCTTTGATGTCAATCCCTAAAGGTTTACCGATTTCAGCATCACCATAATCAAACAAATCGTCTTTAATCTGGAAGGCAATACCAACTTTCTCACCAAAAGAATGTGCTTTGGCAACCGTTTCTTCATCTGCCCCTACTGAACTAGCACCGGCGGCACAACAAGCAGCAATAAGGGTTGCCGTTTTTTGTCGGATAATTTCAAAGTAAACGTCTTCAGTAATATCCAGTCGGCGAGCTTTTTCAATCTGTAATAATTCTCCTTCCGTAATTTCTTGGAAAGCCGTAGAAATGATTTTCAGGTTTTCAAAATCGTTATGTTGAACCGACAATAAAAGTCCTCTGGTTAATAAATAATCGCCTACCAAAACGGCAATTTTATTTTTCCAAAGTGCATTTACCGAGAAGAACCCACGGCGGTAATTAGAATCATCCACCACATCATCATGAACCAACGATGCCGTATGCAATAATTCGATTAAAGCAGCACCACGATAGGTTTTTTCAGTGATTTCTCCACAAATTCCAGCTGATAAAAACACAAACATCGGGCGTAATTGCTTGCCTTTGCGTTGTACGATATAATTCATAATCGTATCCAACAGCATAACCTTTGTTTTCATAAACTCCTTAAATTTTCCTTCGAAAGCATTCATTTCAGTAAGGATAGGAGCCTGTATTTCTTTGATAGATAAATTCATGATATTTTTAAATGGCTTGCAAATTACGCTTTTCTCTAAAAAAATGTATATTGCCTTAATTAATAACCTAAATTTATTTTTTTAGTTCGTTATTCAATGAATCGTTTGTTTTGCTAAATTGTTCATTCATAAGTGCATACCAAACCTTGACTGGAGTATTAAAAATCAATATTTAATTATGAGTAAAATTTTAGTTTTGGCGGGTGGGTCGGTAAAAGGTGCGTATCAAGCAGGTGTTGTTAAAGCAATTTTTGAAACAGGGTTTTCCCCAGATGCCATTTATGGTGTTTCTGCAGGCAGTATGAATGCGTCTTATCTGATTAACAGTTTTGGCAGACAAAGTATTGAAAATGATGGCTATATTAACTTAAGTCAGTCATCAAAGGATTTATGCGATTTTTGGATAGACAACATTTATGCCCCCGAGTGTTTGTCACTAAGAAGAGGTACTTATGAGTTAGGGTTAAGTGCTATTCGTAGGAATTTTGAAGGTTTATTGGATACAACACCTTTAAGAGAAATTTTGAATAATAACATTTCTATGCGAAACCTTAATGCTAGTCCTGTACAGCTAAAAGTTGGTGCTGTGGATATCATTAATGGCAATATGGTTTACGCCAATCCCTCTTATGATCACTTTTTAGACTATATAATGGCATCCTCTGCTATTCCTATTTTGATGCCCGTAGTCAATATTGGTGGACAAAATAATATGGCTTTTCTGGATGGAGGTATGCGTGATGTAGCCCCTGTTAAAAAAGCTATTCAAGATGGCGGTACTGAAATTATTTGCGTAGCCTGTCATACGCGTAATATTGACGGAGGTTATTTCCCTTATGGCAACCTTTTAGCGTTGGTAGACAGAGTAATGGATATTGCTGTAAATGAATGTTTGAATGCCGACTTAGACTGGGCAGAGTTTAGAAATGAATGCTTACCAGCCGACGGCTCACCAAGTCAATTTGGTATTTTGGCAGGGCAATCCAGAATAAAATTAAAAATCATTCGCCCTCAACATCATTTGAACATTGATATTCAAGCCTTTAATAGTGATGATATTAAAAGGATGATTTTATTAGGTTATGAACAGGGAATGGAGGAAATGAGGGGGTATAAGTTGTAGTTTTTTTTGAATGAACATTTATACTGAAAAGCCCGCCCGTCGCAAATCTACAAACCGTTGTGTATGTTCCCAAAAAACAATTCATATGACAAAGACAATTTTAACAATTTTACTTACATTAAGCTTAGCTGTTTCGTTTGGACAGACATTTAATGAAAAGTATGGACAACCTATTATAGTTTTAATTGAAACAGACCCATGGCTTATGGTTATAGGTTCTGATGTTCCGACTTTTGCTCTCTACGAAAATGGACAAATTATTTATAAAAAGATAGTTGATAAGAAATTGAAATATTTTGAAATTACAAATGACAGAGAAACAACAAAGAAAATAATTAAGTCATTCGGTATAACTGATAGTTTAATGAAACAAGCTGTTTATACAGAAGCATCAACTAGCACAGACCAGCCAACGAATATAATGCTACTAAACTTTGATACTTTACGTCAAATAAGTGTTTACGGAAATTTACGAAATCCCCAAAATGAAGCAAGGGCAAAAACACCTAAAGACTTTCTAACTGGATATGACAACATTTTAAAATTTGATGACAAATCTGCGAAAGAATGGCTTCCCGACACAATAGAAATTATGGCGACAGCTTATAATCATTCACCAGAAAAGCCATTAAAATGGAATACTGAATGGAACGACATTAATAGTTCAACAACAGTAAAACGAAATGATAGTTTATATAGCATATATTTGGACAAAAAATATTTTGACGATTTTTTGAAACTAGTAAAGAGTTTGAAAGAAAAACAAGCCGTTGAAATCAATGGGAAGAAATATTCATTAACATACAGACTACCATTCCCAAATTTAAGATGAAAAAGTTGCACACATCTTTCCGTTTGGCAATATGGTGACTGAAGTACTTCTATAAACATTTGTGCAAAGTTCAACATTAGGAATTCTAATATCATTGTGAAAGTAATTCAGTGATGTATGAAGAACATACCTCGACAAAAAACATTTTAATACAGTATCATTGACAATGAAAAAATACTTATTTTATTTAGCATTAATAGGCTGGACATTAGGTCTTTTAGTTCATATACTTTCACTTGCAGATATTGACGTTACAGAAAAAGTCCCCTTTGTTTGGCTTTTGCATATCGGTTTTTTTGTAGTTTTGGTTCCAGTAATTATTGATTTGAAAAAGAATGAAGAACTTGGAGAATATCAACAATCAGGAATGATAAATAGAATGAACCACGTTGGATTTTCTAAAATAATTTTTGAAGGAACACCGACTTGGATGACAATAATTGTGGTAGCTAGTTTTTGTTATGCTTTTGTAAACTTTATGCTGTTTATGAACTCACAAGATGGAACACCAGACATTAAAAATGGACAATTTATTTTACATAATCATGGTCAACTGATTAAAACATTAACAGAACAAGAGTATCATCATTATAAAGCAAATGAAGTAAGAGGGTTTTCTGGACATTGGATTTTGTTTTATGGAGTAGCGATAGCTATATTATATAAATTCAGTGGGCTAACAAAACAAAATTAATTTTCCGCCGTTGTTGGTGTTTGTTCACCAACAATACTTGCGTCAGCAACGCGCCGATTAGTAAAACACCCATAATCATAAAAAAGAGTTTTGAATACTGAAATTTAAACTTTTCATACTAAATGGCAAACAATGTATACGAAAAGCATTTAGATAATTCGACAAATAATCAATTGAAAAATCATCGTGCTCACGCCTGATACTGAGCGAACCCATATCATATCACACATTTAATCTCTAAAATACAGTTTCATGAAAAGTAAAATGATTACCTTTTTTCTTTTAATTAGTGTAGTAGCTTATGGGCAGGTAGACAGCACCGATTTAATTGTTCAGAAAATAATGAACGAGCAAAAAATTGTTGGACTTTCCCTTGCAGTGATTAAAAATGGGCAACCACAAGTGAATAAGGGATATGGTTTAGCAAACGTAGAACACAATGCACCTGTAACAGCTGAAACTGTTATTCGGCTCGGCTCTGTCAGCAAGCAATTTTTTACCACAGCCATTCTGAAATTACAGGAGGAAGGAAAACTAAGCATTGAAGATGATGTTCACAAATTTTTCCCTGATGCTCCTGAAACATGGAGGCCGATACGTTTGAGACACTTGATGTCTCATACTTCTGGACTAAAAAGAGAAGGCCCCGCTTATAATAATTCAATTATTCAACCCGATCTTGTGATTATCAAATCAGCTTACTCCTTGCCACTTGATTTCAAGACTGGTGAAAAATACCAATATTGTAATCTTGGATATTATATGTTGGCAGAAATCATCAAACAAGTGAGTGGTATGCCTTGGCAGGATTATATACAAGAAAAACTCTTTATTCCTGCCGGTATGAAAAACAGTGGCATGACCGATTTTTATCCTATTATTCCTCATCGTGCTAATGGGTATATGCATAAAAATGGAGTGTTGGTAAATGCTGATGCAATGTATGCTGTACGACCAAGCGGTGGTTTTCTTTCCACTAGCTCTGATATGATTTTATGGGAGAAGGTGTTGAGAGAGAAAAGTAGTATCTTGAAAAAAGAGAACTGGGAACGGTTATGGCAACCTGTTATAAAAACAATAGACGATCCGAAATCAAAAGCCTATTATGGCTTTGGGTGGACAATTGATGAATATAACGGACACAACGTGATTGAGCATGGTGGTGCTAATGTTGGTTTTCGTTCGCATTATGCCCGTTTTGTAAATGACAATTTGACAATCATCATTATGACGAATACAGACGAAGCTAATCCAAAAGCTATTGTCAGAGCTTTATCAGACTACTATTTTAGAAGCCCAAAACCTTAAATAGGTAACACAGAAAGAGTCCATGCCCGAATGCAAGTTGAAAGAACTTTGTAAAAAATAACAATATGTAATTATGGTAGTACTTGAACGATATATTTCTCCATACGACGGAAAAAGTATTGTGCTTGGTGTTTACAGCACAATTGAAATTGCAAATAATGCAAAACAATTATATATAGCAAAATGCAAAACCATAGATAAATGGTCAGAACAATCGTACAGAACAGTAAATCTTGATGTAGATGTAAGTATTGAAGATATTTCTGATATTTTGGTTTTTCACGAGGGGCTATCAAATGGAATAATATATTTGATTAATTCAGTAGACGAAGGATTTGGACAAATTGGTAGTAGAATCATCAAAGCTTTTTTTACCGAATCAGAAGCTAAAGAGTATGTTATCGAAATGGAAAAACAAGAAAAAGAATATGAGCCTAGTTGGTACGAAATTGAAATTAAGACACTTGATAGTTTTGACTTCGAGGATTAAGCTCAAAATAGTATATGAAAAAAGACAGCATCACCCCTCACTGGTCTAAGTGTTTTTCATTTAGACCTACAAATAAATGCAGTCTCTAACTGCTACCATACCATAGGGTTATTGTAGAAATAATCTTATGAAACACTCATAAACAAAGAGTTTTGAATACTGAAATTTTATCATTCAGCATTCAAAACTCTTCACTCAAAACTACACTGACATGATATCTCTTTCTTTATCAGCAAATACAGCATCTACTTTAACAATATAGCTATCTGTGATTTTCTGAATACGTTCTTCGCCAGCTTTTACAGCATCTTCTGAAACGCCTTCATTTTTCAATTTCTTAATAGAGCTGTTCGCATCTTGACGAACGTTTCTCACATTAATTTTAGCTGTTTCAATCTCAGCTTTTACTCTTTTTACTAATTCACGACGACGCTCTTCGGTAAGTGGTGGAATATTTAAACGAATAATTTCACCATCGTTCATCGGTGCTAAACCAATATTTGAATTACGAATTGCTTTTTCGCATTCAGCAATCATTTTCTTTTCAAAAGGTTTTACAACGATTGTACGAGCATCGGGTGTATTGATAGATGCCGCACCTGTTAGGGGCGTCATCATGCCATAATAATCTACTTGAATACCATCTAACATTGAAGGGCTTGCCTTACCAGCACGAATTTTTGAAAGCTCAATCGCTAAGTGCTTTAAAGCTCCGTCCATCGTTTCTTTCGCTGCATCAATGTAAAATTCTATTTCTTCCATTGCTTAATATATGATTTCGGATTTTATATGCTGATCACAAGGCTTCGATGTTGCTTTAAATTCATCATCGGTCAACCCATATCATTAACTAATTAAAGTTCCTACTTCTTCTCCTTTTGCTAAATCTGCTAAATTGTTGTTTTTGTTCATATCAAATACAATGATAGGAACTTTATTTTCTTGGCATAAAGTAAATGCCGTAGTATCCATGATTTTTAAACCTTTGCTGATAGCTTCTGTAAACGAAAGATGTGTATAACGCGTAGCAGTAGGGTCTTTTTCAGGATCGGCAGTATAAACGCCATCAACTCTAGTCCCTTTTAATACTACATCCGCTTCAATCTCAATTGCACGTAATGCCGCTGTTGAATCTGTCGTAAAATATGGGTTTCCAGTACCTGCTCCAAAAATTACGATACGACCTTTTTCTAAATGTCGCATTGCTCTACGACGAATAAATGGTTCGCAAACAGCATCCATTTTGATGGCAGTCTGTAAACGAGTAAACATTCCGTGTTTTTCTAAAGAAGCTTGAATCGCCATTCCGTTGATAACGGTAGCGAGCATCCCCATATAATCTCCCTGAACACGGTCAATACCAGCTTTGGCAGCAGCTGCACCACGGAAGATATTTCCTCCGCCAATAACAATGGCAATTTCAACACCTAATTCTTTTACTTTCTTAATTTCAAGAGCGTATTGCTCTAAAATTGATGGGTCAATTACTTCACCATCTGAACTGAGGGCTTCGCCCGATAGCTTGAGAAGAATTCGTTTATACTTCGGTTTGTCCATGATTTAAGGTTTTTTCGGAGGCAAAGATATACTTTTTTTTTATTTGGCGTGGAAAATTGTCGGTTTCACCATGGAGACTTATTCAAATTCAATTAAAACTTGATTTTTTTCCACATTTTGTTTATTACTCACTTTAATGTTCTTAATGATACCCTCACCCGTAGCTTTCAACACATTTTCCATTTTCATTGCCTCTAAAATCAGCAAAGAATCGCCTTTCTTGATACTGTCTCCTACCTTCACTAAGAGGGAAACGATTAGTCCCGGCATGGGGGCTTTTAAATCGTTTACTTTGGTAGAAGCTGCCTCAGACATTCCCAATTGTTCTAATAAAATATCGAAGCGGTCTTTTACATTGACTACATATTGACGATTATTCATTTTAATCAAGAACGATTTTGCTTGATAATCGGCCTCTAATACCTCAGCATTATACGAACGATTGTTGTACAGGATATGAAAATGATTATTCCTGATTTCAACAATATCCCAATCTAGTGGTTGTTCATCAATGGTTGTACCTGTGTTGTCTGATACAATGTTAAATGTTTGCTGATTTACGGTGGCTTTCAACATGGATGTTTAATTAGATTTGTTCACCAAATATACACCAATAAGGATGATACTCATGCCTAAATAATGCTGAAATATTATAGCTTCTCCATCAAGTACGCCCCAAAGGATAGCAACTATTGGAATCAGGTAAGTAACAGAGCTTGCCAGTACGGCACTCGTCATTTGAATTAAACGGTTGAAGAGCACCATTGCAATAGCAGAACCTAAAACGCCTAATAACATGGCAAATATTAACGCTTGCAATGCATTAGGCTGTTGTAGCCTTGATACAAAGTCGGTCGAAAACAATACTCCTGCTGCTACTGGTCCGATAGTCATAAAAATACTTGAGGTGATTAAGAAAGAATCTATGCCCAACCCCGTCAGGTATTTTTTAGTGATGTTCAGGTTGATACCGTATAATAGAGTAGCCGCAATAACAAAAAAAGCATAGCCATTCACGTGAAAACCACTAGCTCCTGCCAATATTAGCAATAAAGCCCCAACAAAACCAAGTACAATGCCGATACCTTGACGCTGAGTGATTTTGTTACTAAAAAAAAGTGCTCCCACAATCAGCGTAAACAAAGGGGTAGTAGAGTTTAACGCTCCTGAAACACCGCTATCTAATTTTGATCCTGCAAACGAGAACAAATAAGCAGGAAGAAGATTGCCTAATAAACCTGCCAATAGAAAATAGACGGCTTTATTAAGAGGAATCTTTTTGATATTGATGATAAAGAAAGGGAGAAAGAAACAAAAGGCTGAAAAAATACGAATCGAACCCACCTGTGCAGGGTCAAAGACGGTCAAGCTTTTTTTAACGAGGATAAACGAACTTCCCCAGATGCCAGCTAAAAGAGCCAATAGGCCCCACACAAGTAAAGGGTTTTGAAGTTTTGTAGGTACTGTTGTTGAAGTAGTAAGGGTTGTTTTCATAAAAATTTCAGTCAAAAATTAGGGAAGTTTATTGGGCATTGATTGAATTATTAAAAAAATAGCGAAGCAAATCTTTTCATTTACTTCGCTATTTTTTTAGGTTTTAAGTAGTCGCTGTGTCAATTAAAGCATTTACATTAATACCTTAAAATCAAATCGGCTGATTGCTCACAACTCTTACTTAACAAGGAGTTCTTCCTCACTATAAAATATGGCTACTTCATTCAGAATACTTAGAATCTCTTCATAATTCATAGAAGTAACTAATCTCATCCTAAAGTCTTTGAAGTGCGACAAGCCTTTGAAGTAATTGGCGTAATGTCTTCTCATTTCTACAATACCTGTATGTTCTCCTTTCCAGCGAATACTGAAATCAAGGTGTTGTTTACAAACATTAATCCTATCATTCACCGTTGGCGGAGCCAGATGCTCCCCTGTTTTGAAGAAATGCTTGATTTCATTGAATATCCACGGATAACCAATAGAAGCCCTGCCAATCATGATTCCGTCTACGCCATAACGATTTCTATATTCTAATGCTTTTTCAGGTGAATCAATGTCACCATTTCCAAAAATAGGAATCCTAATTCTTGGATTTTCTCTTACCTTCGCAATCAAACGCCAGTCTGCCTCTCCTTTATACATTTGCACCCTTGTTCTTCCATGAATAGTCAGGGCTTCAATGCCAATGTCTTGTAAACGTTCGGCAACGTCTTCAATGTTTCTGGTGGAATCATCCCACCCCAAACGGGTTTTTACAGTAACGGGCAAATGTGTTGACTCTACTACGGCTTTGGTCATCAATACCATTTTAGGAATATCTTGCAACAATGCCGCACCTGCCCCACGACAAGCCACTTGCTTAACAGGGCAACCATAATTGATATCTATCAAATCGGGACCAGCCTTGGTAGCTATTTCCCCGCAGTTCCGCATAGTTTCTATGTCTGAACCAAAAAGCTGAATCCCTATTGGGCGTTCATATTCAAAAATATCTAATTTCTGAATGGATTTGGCTGCATCACGGATGAGGCCTTCAGAAGAAATAAATTCAGTGTACATCAAATCAGCACCATTGGCTTTACACACTGCACGAAACGGAGGATCGGAAACGTCTTCCATTGGAGCAAGTAATAAAGGAAACTCCCCTAATTCTATGTTTTTAATCTTGACCATTGTTCTTTTTCAATTATTCTTGAATGTTTTTTCACATCCTATTCATGAATATTAATTCAAACTGTGTTTTACTCTGTTTGCTATAATTGTTCACTGCTAATTTTTACGTAAATTTACAACCATTATGACAGAATTCGATACTTTTAACCCACAAACTGACCGTCCGTTTATTGCCAAGCTAATGATTTTAATTGGATTGACATTAATTCTGATGTTTGTAGGTTCAACCATAGGGCTTTTTGCCTTTTCATTAGTCACTGGTGCTCCATTTGAAAAAGCAATCTCTTTTCAACAACATCTCAAAGACTATCCCAATACTTACTTAGGTATCATGCTACTTCAGGTGTTTTCTACGCCTCTGCCATTTATTGGCGCATCGTTGATGTATTGGTACGTTTTTGAAAAACAAAGCATTCAATCTTTAAGTTTCCAACCTACTATTTTAAATGTATTGCTGATTACGATGGTATTAGTCATAGGCTTTATGCCTTTTGATGCCTTGATTATAGAGCTTAACCAAAAACTACAATTGCCTGCTTCATTAAAGGGATTAGAGGAGTGGATGGAAAATGCTGAAAAATCAACAGGTGAATTGACCAAATTCCTTACAACCTTTAAAAACCCTGCACAATTTGTTTTAGCTATAATAGTAGTAGCAGTATTTGCAGGCATAAGCGAAGAGCTATTATTTAGAGGAGTATTGCAAAACTTAGCGTTAAAAGCCTTTAAAAACCATCATGCAGCCATTTGGTTTGCTGCTTTTTGGTTTAGTTTTATTCATTTCCAATTCTATGGCTTTATTCCTAGGATGTTATTAGGTGCTATGTTTGGATATTTGTATTATTGGACCCAAAATCTATGGCTTTCTATGTTTGCCCATTTTGTGAACAATGGTTTTACTTTATTGATGGCATATTTATATCAAATGAAAGTAACAAACACGGATATTGAACAAACCAAAACAGTACCCGTAGCAATGGCGTTGATTTCAGGTTTATTTACCATCATTTTACTTCGTTGGTTCTGGCTTAATAGTATTTATAGAGACAATGAATGATTACTTTTGATTTTTTGAACTGATAACAATGCTATTTATGACAGATTGGAAGAAAATTTACGAGTCTACAAATCCATTTAGAGCAGAGCTTGCCAAAGTTTATTTGGAAGACGAACATCAAATAAATACTGTGGTTATCAGTAAAAGAGATAGTTCATACCATTTTGGGCGTTGTGAAGTATATGTTCATTTGAAGGATGCCGTTTTGGCAAAATTCTTGTTGGAAAACGAGGGTGGTTTTGAAGAAAGTAAAGAAATTGCATAAACTATTAATAAAAAATAATCAATATGAATGAAAAACTACAAGGAATGTCAAATCTAAAACAAAGGGTAATTGCAGCCGTTGTGGCTGTTCCTTTTTTGATATTTTGCATTGTTTTTAGCGATTGGACTTTCTTTGGGCTTTTTGCTATTATTGCTATTTTAGCACAGCTTGAATTTTATAAATTATTAGGACTCGATGGCGACGAGCCACTCACCTACTATGGCACCTTTTGTGGTTTCATTTTGGTATCAGTTACCTTTTTAATTGAAAAAGGGATTATTCCTGAAGCTAATTATTATATCCTTTCGCCTTTGATGGCGTTGATATTTTTTATCAAACTTTATAAGGCACAAGACGAAAAACCATTTAAAAATATCGCTTATACTTTTCTTGGTGTTATTTATGTTGCCTTGCCTTTTGCACTGATTATCATTTTAGCATTTTTAAATAGTACAAATTTTAGTTGGCAACGTCCTTTAGGTTGCTTATTTTTGCTATGGGCAAGCGACACTGGGGCTTATTTTGCTGGAACAAAATTTGGGAAAACGAAGTTATTTGAAAGAGTATCACCCAAAAAATCATGGGAAGGAAGCGTAGGTGGATTTTTAGCCTCTATGTTGGTTTCTTTTATTCTTTCAAAATACTTTACAGACCTTTTGCCTTGGCAGTGGTTTGGATGTGGTGCGATTATTGTAGTAGCAGGTACTTATGGAGATTTAGTAGAATCATTATTCAAAAGAAGTATTAAGATAAAAGATTCAGCTTCGACCATTCCAGGGCATGGCGGTTTCTTAGATAGATTCGATGGTTTATTGCTTTCTATTCCATTTATCATTACTTTTTTAAAGCTATTTAACTAAACTTAGTCTGAATTCTACTAAACTTATCAAACGTTAAAAACTGTTAAAGCCACACAAGATTTTCATTTGAAAGCGTTATATTGAGTAAGTTTACATAAAAATTCATCATCTGAAAGTGAAACGATGTTACTAAGATTTAAATACATATTAATTGTTACTTTACTTATTTGTCTATCTCAATACACAAGCTTTGGACAAGGACAGGATAAATCCGTGATTTTCTCTGGTAGAGTTGTGGCTGACCGTAGTTCTGATTTTTTGCCTAATGCTTATGTTTTCAACCCGCAATCTGGGAGAGGGACTTTGACAGACGATTTTGGTAATTTTTCATTGTATGTATATCCTGGCGATAGTGTGGTATTTACTTATGTAGGGTATAAAAAGAAGTATTATATCATTCCTAGAACCAACGAACAAACTCAGGTAGCTACGATTTTCATGACTGAAGAGTCGAGAATGTTGGCGGAAGTAAAAATTTATCCATACAGGACTGAGGATGAATTTAAGAAGGCTTTTCTCGACATGAAGTTAGATAATGAAGCAGGAAGAAGAGCATTAGCCAAAAACCTTGAACAATCTAAATTGAATGTACTAGCCCTTAGAGCAGGTTTGAGCGGTGCAGGGAATTTCAAAAATTTCTCAGACCAAATGACCTTTGCTGCTGCTAATAGAAGTTTTGTGCAAAGCCCCTTGATGGCATTTACCAATCCTTTTGCATGGGCAAACTTTATCAAGTCTATCAAAAATGGAGATTTAAAAAAGACTGAGTATAAAAAAGCATATGAAGATGCTCCTTCTGAGGGGATTTCTAGACAGAAATTCTTGAAAGAACAAAAAACTGGAAATTAAATTTAATGTTATTTTGCTTAGTTACATTTCCAGTAATTTTTACAGCATTTATCAATTATAGAAACTTCCAGAAAAACGGTTTACAGAACTGTTTTCTGGAAGTTTTTTTCTTTATAAAGTAGTGATTATGATTAGCAAATAGTGATTGGAGAACGACCCGCCGTCGCAGTAGCATTACAAACTACTAGTTATCAGTTGTTTACTACAAACAAAACCTTGTTTAAATTGTATTGATTACTTTACTTACAACCGAATTAACCACTTTGAAAATTGGAGTTTATTACAGAATCATATCGCATTAGAATTACCGAAGTAGATGCTCATAGCAATCTTACAATCCCTGCATTAAATGGACTTTTTCAAGAAATGGCTTGGCGACATTCAGTAGATGCCAACGTATCAGCCCCCGAATTAACGGCCCAACATAATATTACTTGGGTATTATCTCGCTTAAAAATCTGGATTGAAAAATTGCCCTCTTATGATGAAACGGTTACTGTAAAAACCTATGTACAAGAAATTGATAAATACTTTTATTACCGTGATTTTAAAGTATATGATGCCAATGGCATAGAGATTATTCGTGCCAATGCACTATTTGGCTTGATTGATATTGCACGTCGCAGAATTACATCTGTACCCGATTGGATGCGTGCCATTACGCCTACTTGTGGTAGCGAAAAACCTGTACAAAAAGTCTCGGGAAAAATTGTGCCATTAACTTGTATTGAAACCCAAAGGTCATTTGATATTCGCTGGCATGATATTGATTCAAACCAACATGCGAATAACAATCGCTATGTGGAATGGCTTATGGAAAG
This sequence comes from Arcicella sp. GW458-12-2-14-TSB2, assembly GCF_059423785.1. Classification (NCBI taxonomy): domain Bacteria; kingdom Pseudomonadati; phylum Bacteroidota; class Cytophagia; order Cytophagales; family Flectobacillaceae; genus Arcicella; species Arcicella sp. GW458-12-2-14-TSB2. The sequence goes on from NZ_JBWKYN010000048.1 coordinate 19,338, forward strand.
TGTACCTACCAATGTTTTAAACGATGGCGTACTGAAAACGTTTGAGATTATTTTTAAGAATGAGAGTCTCTTTGGCGATAAAATCATTACCCAAAGTCAGCGAGGAACAGAAGGTTTTATACACAAAATGGTTAACCAAAATGGATTAGAATTGGTAACAGGAGCAACTGTTTGGGAGGTATAAAATAAATGATATACCTCTTATAAGGCTTTTAAAATCTTATTCGCTCGATTTTTAAAGGCGGGTGATTGATAAGGTAATTGTTCTTCAATGAGAAACTTTAATTCACTTTTTAGTTCGGGATACAGTTTGCTTAAATTGAATAGAATAGTCATAGAGAATACCCTGATAGCAATCGCTTCTTCGTTATTACTTAGGTATTTGAAACAAGTATCAACCGCTAATCCATGTAGTTCTTCTGGGATAGCAATATCTTGTAAAACCCTAACAGTATTGCGTTTGATGGCATCGTGTAAATTGTCTTGTTGCAAATTCAACAACATTTTTTCGATATAAGGTGTAAGAAGAAAATGCCACCTATGAATGCAATCCGACATGATATTGGCAGCATGTTGATTCTTTCTGCTATCTCCTTCAAAAAAGACTGCCATCAATTCATCAAACCTTTCTGGTTTTCCATCAATCCAGTCTATAATTTTCGTAAATATTTCTCTTGAAAAGCGTTCAGGGATAGCCTCTTTGATATTCATGGTTTACAAAAACTTAATTTCAATTCTTCTGTTTAGCTTTCTATTATCGGCAGAACTATTGGGTAAAAGCGGTTTGTTTTTTCCATAACCCTCCGCTTTAATCATGGTTGGGTTAATGCCCTTTTGAATAAGATAATTTCTGACAGCATTAGCTCTTTTCTGAGAAAGCACCAAGTTTTCAGCATCCTTCCCAACATCATCCGTATGTCCAGAAACCTCTATCGGCAATTCTTTATTTTCATTCAGCAAAATAATCAGTTTATCCAATTCTATCATCGACTCTGGGTGTAATTCCCATTTGCCCGTATCAAAAAAGATATTATTTAGGATTTCTTTCGCATTCTTTTGAATAGGCTCAAGCGAGATATTTAGCACCTTATCCGTACCGATTTGTTGTGATAAATCTACATTAATACTTTTAAAGAAATAACCTTTTTTATTGACGAAAATAGCATATTCTGTTCCAGCAGTAAGTACAAAAGTATATTTACCTGTTTTGTTGTCCGACGTAAACAAGCCCATTTTTTGCTTATCTTTTAACGATACCAATTCAATATCTGCGGCTAAGGTTTGCTGAGTTTTGGCATCTGAAACAATTCCTTTCAAGAAAAAAGTGGGTTTAAATCTAGTCTGCAAGCTTTCGGGCAAAATGATTTCTACAATTTTAGCCCTACGATATTTATTATCTTGATTTTGCTCTAAAGAATAATAGGCTTTTTTACTATCCGATGTAATAAATAAAGCTACTTGGTCTTCATGGGTATTTAAGGGAAATCCTAGGTTCTCTGGTGTACTCCACTTTCCTTCCTGATTTTCAGAGAAAAATAAATCCAATCCTCCCAAACCGACATGACCTTCTGAGGAGAAAAACAACGTTTTGCCGTTGGCATGGATAAAGGGAGACAAGTCGTCCTCTATGGTATTGATGGTATTGCCAAGGTTTACTGCTTTTGCCCAGTTATTAGTGGAGTCTAATTGACTAACCCAAATATCACGCTTGCCAATACTTCCCTTTCTATCAGATACAAAATAAAGCGTACGTCCATCAGCCGATAAAGATGGTTGAGATTCCCATTCACCAGAATTGATATTAGTGCCTAAGTTTTGAGGAGATGACCAATCATCCCCTTGCTTATAAGAAATAAACAAATCGCAACTTCCGTAGCCTTTTCTTCCTCCGCAAGAGGTAAAGACTAATATTCTGCCATCAGCCGAAATAGAGGCCGTACCCTCGTTTTGAAGCGTATTTATTTTATCCGAAATGGATGTAGGAACAGACCATGTGCTGTCTTTGAAAACTGATTGGTACAGGTTTTCATCTTTTTCTTCTTGACCAGTAAAAATAAGTGTTTCACGGTCGGCAGAGAGTACTGGGAAGTATTGGGATTCAAAACGATTGACTGTTTTGGGGAGTTCTATCGGAGAGATTTTTAATGGACTCTCAAGGGCTTTGATTGAAAACTTACAACTTTCAAGTCGTGCTAAATAGCGTTTTTTGTTAGAGAGAGAGACCGCAGGAAGTCCTTTTTCAAGGTAAACGAGAGCTTTTTGATACTCGCCTTTTTTTAAATACAGCAACCCTACTTGTTGCGAAGCAATTTCACTAACACTGGTTTTCTCTTGGGCATTGATGGCTTTTTCGTAATGTAAAATAGCATTACCAAACTGTCTGTTTTGTTCATACAGCTTGCCTAAATGGAAGTAGGGTTCTGCAAACAAATTATCTTTTTCAATGGCTTCTTCAAATTCGTTGAAAGCCGTTTCGATATCCCTATTTTGTAATGCATTTAAGCCTTTTTGATAGGCATCAACTGCTTTTTTATTAGTCGAAGAAAGTGTATTCTGACCTTTAGACTGGAAAATACAAGTAATCAAGATAACGAATAACAATATACTTCTCATGTATGGCAAGTTTAATAGCGCAAAAGAATTTGTTTTACAATTTAGTAAGAAACTAGTCAATTGTTATGCGCTATTAACCAAGTATCCACTAAGGAATATCCATAAATTTATGTACTTGTAACGAAATTCTCCATTTCGGATTGTTCTTGATGTATTCAATAATCTGTGGAAGCATCTGTTCCATTCTACTCCATTCTGGTTGAAGATAAAGCATACAATCAGGAGAAACCAAAGCAGCAAAGCTCTCAGCCCATTCAAAGTCTGATTGATTGAAAATAATCACTTTCAATTCGTGTGCTTTCGGATAAATATCAGGATTAGGAGCTTTGAATTTTTTAGGTGAAAAACAAATCCAATCCCAAGCACCCGTTACTTGTTGGCAAACACCTGATGTTTCTATATTGGTTTCAAATCCTGCTTGATGCAACGCTTCTGTCAACTCATCTAAATTGTGCATCAAAGGTTCTCCGCCAGTAATGACAGCCAAACGACCAGCATGAGCGGAGGCTTCTTCAACAATTTGATTGATAGTAAGTTTTGGATGAGCATTTATATCCCAAGATTCTTTCACATCGCACCAATGACAACCTACGTCACATCCGCCCAGACGGATAAAATAGGCTGCCCTCCCTTGGTGAAAACCTTCGCCTTGAAGCGTATAAAAGGCCTCCATTGTGGGAAGTGATTGATTTGATGAAAGAATTTCTATATCGTTTTGTTGTACTGTCATGAGTGTAATGTCAAAATATAATTACAAAATTAACATTTTTCTGGCAGTAAATTGTGTTTGGGGATTGAAAGGTGTAAAAGGGGTGAGTTTGAAGATGCTCGGGATTGATTATAGATTTCTTTATAACTCAACTCATGGCATGACTTTGAGTCATGCCATGAGTTACATATAGACTGTGTTTATTTCTTTGTAGTATTTTTAAGATATTCTTTAAATTGCTATTTTTCACAAAGTTCCTTCAATTTGTCGAGTGCTTTGGGATAACTCTCGTTCATATAATCTACAAAATCTTCTGCTGTATCTAAGTCAACAGTAACGATTGTAGTACCATTGTTTTCTTCGAAGGTATAGTTTTCAAATCCGTTTGCCCATTTTTCTACTTCTGGTCCTTCTGTAATTTCCTTGTCAGCCTTTAAAAGACCATAATGTTGAATTGAAACAAATTGGTTGGGAATATTTTCAGCTATCTTGGAAACCATCCCTCCCTTTTCTCCATTCTCATCTACTCCAATAAATAGCATTTTATTTCCCTTATTCCAACTTCCTTCATAGGTAGATGTCGGGTTAAACAAAGAAGTCCATTGCTCATAAGTTGTTTTACTGCTAATGCCAAGCATAAAATCATATATCTTAGTCACAGGAGCATTAATGCTTACTTTGAATTGTAACTTTTCCATAAGAGTAAATATTGGTTTAAATTAATCTTTCGAGTTGTTATTTTCCGATACTTAGCAGTCGTTTAACATAGTGTATAACTAATCGTAGACTCTCCTACGATTCAAATTAAAAGGGTACCTTGCTGTTACACATCTTTAGACCTGTAACAATAAATAATGTGCAGTCTCCGACTGCATTCACAGTGTTAGATTCATTCCGAAGGGCAATCGAAAGAGATATAAAAATCCTATTTATCAACTCTTTTACTCGTCTTTCTGAACTAGTAAAAAAGCAGTAATTCGTAATATTTCATTCAGTTAAAAACTGAACTTATTTTAGGTACAAGTGAGGCTACACTTTTGCCAATATAATCTTAGCAAATCGTGGTATTTCGCTTTTATTTAATTATTATTTGGGTTATATGGCCCACCTGTTTCTCCCCAACCCCATTTAGGCATTGGTTCGCTTTTATCTAATGGATTATTGGTCAATTGAGAATTGATGACTGCGAGTCTTGTTCCCCATTCAATGTAACCCACGAAAGCAGAGCGAAATTCAGGGTCACTTTTTAGTCCAACTTCATCAGCCGTTTGCAACAGAAGTTGAACCCAACGTTGGCGTTTATTTTCTGTAAGCATTTTGCCTATATGTTTTCCAATCATTTCAGCATGACTTCCACCGTCCTCCGTTGTGTATAATTTGTCTCCTCCAAAAACTTCTGCAACAAAATGAGAAACGTGCTTGACATGTTCTGATGACATATTTTTAAAAACTTCACTGAGTAAGTCGTCCTTTAAAACTTTATCATAAAATTTCGCAAACAAGGTCTCAAAGGTTTCCATATCACCCGCCCATTCATATAAGGTTGGTATTTTCTCCATTTCCTATAAATTTTTAGATTGGTATTTTACAATGACTGATAAAGTTTTACATCTTAGCAAATGTAGCGTTTTTCACTACAAATGTTGATACAGAGTAGTACAACAGCAGAGTTTTATTCCTCCTTCCAGTCTTGTGCAAACCTTTTATAAGACATTCGCTTTTTTCTTCGGTTAAATCTGTCCTTCATAATTTGGGTCAAAATCTATCATCCATTCAATTCCGTATTTGTCTCTAAACATACCAAAGTATGAACCCCAAGGACTGTCGGCAATAGGCATTTCAATTTGTCCACCTACTGAAAGTCCGTTAAATAATTTGTCGGCTTCTTCTTTGCTTTCTGCACTGATTGAAATTTTACTTCTGTGTTCATTTTCGTTTGTTCGTCCCATAATTTCGGGGACATCATTAGCCATTAGAACGTTTTTACCAATCGGCAAAGCAATGTGCATTATTTTGTTTGCTTCATTTTCTGGGACTGTAAATTCAGGACTAGCAAGGTCTTTGAAACGCACAATCTTTGCGAATTCTCCACCAAATACTGATTTGTAAAAATTAAAAGCTTCTTCGGCATTTCCGTTAAAGTTAATGTGGGGATTGATGAGTGCCATAGTTTTTATGTTTAAATTCTTTATATACAAACCTACCCTTTAACACTCAATAAACAAGGTCTAAAAGCGACAAAAAAGAGGTTCTTTGTGCCAATATCTATCACTAGTATTAGGTTCTACAACTAGTCGTAGGTGTTGTTAGTGAACAAACAAAAATAACGGCGGAAAAGCGTCTTTCTAATCTCGTAAAATAAACCTTAATGCATCAAAGTAAGCAACTATTGGTTCTGTCATATGGGTTTCTTCGGGGTAGTTTTTATACATATATTCTAGTCCTTTCAGTTTTCTATTTGTAATCAAACTATCAAATTTTAATAAATCTGTATGAAAGAAAGTTCCTTCGTTTCCATCACTGTAAAAAAAACGCTTTTTGAGAGATGACAATTTTGCCAATTTAGCTTCTGTAAGTTTTAGCATATAATTGTTGTCCCACCAAAACGAGGGACTTACGGCTATATACGCATTAAACATATCAGGATGTGTGAGCATACAATTTATGGTTGCAATACCACCGAAAGAATGCCCCGCTAATATTTTATAGGATGTCGTTTTGTAATTTATTTCAATGTAAGGCATTAATTCTGTTTCTATGAATTGAAGAAATTGCTCATTACCGCCACTTGGTTTTAGGGTAGTGTCCTCCTTTCCATCGTAAGTCTTTGTACTATGTGAAGGGGTAAGGTCTTTTTTTCTGTCAATATTAATAATGCCTACCACTATTATTTGAGGAAATATTTTAAAATGGCTTAGATAATCAATATATGAGGAAAGTATATGAAAATGGTTTTCTCCATCCAATAAATATAACACAGGTAAAGCCTTATTGGGCTTTGTTGAATCTTGTTCTGGAACATGAATATAGAATTGCCTGTCTTGATTTAATACTTTGGAGTGTAGTGTATATACTTCATTTGAAATGTGATTAAACAGTTTAACACTTTGAGCTTTTGATTGCAATGAGAAAAGCAATAAAAATAATATCCCGCATTTGATAGCATTAGCATTGATTGACATAGCATATTTATTTAAAATTAATTTACAATATTTACGTTTGAAATTAAATTCTATAACTAGTCGTATACTCCCAATTTAAATTAGTGTCAGCATTACCCTGAATTCTTTCTAAGGCCAAGCTGGTGGCAACACAATTTTTTGAAATACGGTTTCTTTAACTTCTCCTCCTGTCAAACTCACAAAATATGCATTACTTTTTTGGTCAAGAGAAACAACCTGTTTGACTTTTTCATTCTCGAAATAGATTCCAGCTTTGTCATCACAAGCATATCCAGCTTTGTATTCACCACTTTTTATCTTAGACATATAAAGTGGCTTTCGTTCGCCTTCTCCGTCATAGTGTGGACTGTGGCTCCCGCTGATAAGACCTAATCCCTCAACAGTAGTCAATTTGCCAGGGCGAGAATCAGTAGTTCCTTGCTCGAACCAACAAAGTGAACCTGCACTGCCACCACCCAACACAACTCCGTTCTCATATGCTTTCCGTAAGGCAATGTCCATGCCTTGAGCCTTCCAAATTGCCATCATATTCAAAGTGTTACCTCCTCCCACTAAAATGGCATCCATACTTGTAAAAATCTCCTCGAAGGATTGCTTTTGATTATATGAAGAGATAAATGAGCGTTGAACAAATGGCAATATTGGTAAACCAGCACAAACTTCAAACCATCGCATAACATATCCAGCAGCATCACCCGTTGCTGTCGGAAGAAAGCAAACTTTTGGATTGTCCTTCCCTGTCAATGAAGCAACGTATTTTATAAACCCTCTATCAAAGTCCCCTCCATAAGCGAAAAGTTTTCTCACTGGAGGATTTTTTGATTGTTCTTTAAGCAAGGGCAGAGGAAGTGCTGGTACTGCCAATGTTGTTGTTTTTATGAAGTTTCTACGATTCATTTTTAAGTTGTTTTAAAATTCATAAACACTACAACTAGTCGTAGGCTCTCCTACGACTCAAATTAAAAAGAGCGTCCGCTCGTTCAAGTGAAACTATTTTTTCCTTCGATGAAACAAAATATCTCTTTTTGAGATAGAAATTTTGATAATTGGTACGTTGCTTACGCACGTGTTGTTGGTCTTGGCGACCAGGTAACAAAAATCAACGCGAAAAATGTTGGTAGCAGTGCTATTTTTTCTGAACTAGTTCCCAATTATTTTTAGATAAATCTCCAATTAGTTCGTAAGTCTGCCCAGCTTTTTTGTATTCAAATAAATTGTTGTACTCTCTTTCACTAAAATTATGAATATTGTTCGGTAAAATTATCTTATAAGTTAGAGAGATTCTTGCAGCTTGCCAATAGTCTATAATTTCCTTTATTTTTATCACTCTGATTGGCCCATTTATTATTTTTTTTAATTCTATTAACTGCCTGTTTGTGTAAAATTTCAATTTTATGTTTGGACTGTCAAGTTTGATAAGATTCTGGTCAAGCGTTTCAATTAGATTTTTTTCTTCATAGTCATTAAATCTTTCTACACAAATTCTTAAAGTATCATTGTCAAGTTTTAATTCTTTTGTTTGCAAGAAGTTTTTTATTCCCTGTATAATTAAATCATATTGACCTTTTGGATTTTGTCTTGAGATTGAATTTGAATCTAAATGAAACAATGATTTTGATGGAAAAAAAACAGTTTTCCCTAATTTTAATTTATTATAAATAGTCTTTCCAATTTGAATTTTATTGTCTGCAAATTGCAGATGTAATGTATCTAAATTGGGTATTGGATATTGAAACCCTGTAACTGTGTCAAAGCGAATTTGTCTGACACAATAATCACAATTATAACTAGTCAGATAAGCGACATGAGAGCTATCAACTTGTTTAATTATGCCATAATAGTAATAAAATGCTCCATCAGATACCGAATAAAATTTCTTTCCTTTTTTAATATTCAATGGTACTTTGTAAATAAATATACTGTCTTTTGTGATTAAAATTGTGTTTTCGTGATACCATTTTCGCGGAGAGTCATAGCACTCTATTTTTCCTTTTGAATTTGTCCAACACATTCTCTCAAGTCCACGATAAAATGTTTGTCCTTGAACAGATCTCAAAGTTAATGTTGTCAGTATAACAAGAAAAGTGTTCATCATTTTAGTATGTCTGTTAGCATTGCTACCAACTCATAAATATACGCATGTTTGCGTTTTTGCTAAAAATAAGTGATTGATACAAATAAATCAATTCATACTTTTACAAATCTACAAACACTTAACTTTCAATCAATTACAACATTCATTTTTAATAATTCTGTCTTATAACAAGACGAAACACTAAAATCATATTCTAACCCATGAATACTTGCATTTAATGAACTGTAAACTCTCTATTTTTTAGCTTAGAGGGGCTTCCCACAATATCAAGAAAGTATCAAATCATTATTCAAGACGTTCTAAATCATTTTTTAAGGCGTTTTAGTGTTTTTGATGGGCAAACTTTGACCCATCAATTCAACGAGTTAAAAACCTCCAAAAACTCTCTAAAATGAAAACGCAAATCAAAACACTTTTTTTCATTTGTTCGCTTTTAATCACTTTCATCGGACAAGCCCAAACAGAACCTTCTCGTGTAAGTTTTACTATCAAAAATCCTTCTCTTAAAAATAGACTGATTGGCTTTAGTAGTTACAATACACAATTACAAAAAATTACTGGAGGCTATGGTTATGGCTTGAATGCACTGGCTTCGCACGCTGTCAATTTGCCTTCACCTGTGTATTTATATCAAGAAAAAAATGGTAAGAAAGAATTATTCTGTGTAGTAACTCAGAAAGATGACGGAAAAGTCTTTTTCATCAATCAAAACTATGAAATTACTCGTGAACAGTATTTAGACTTTGCTCGGGCAGAAATGGTTCAGAAGAATCATGAAAAAGAGAAAGACGAAAATTCAATAGAAAGTATAGCCAAGAAAATGGGTATTAAATTGGTGGGTGTCAAGATAAAAGGTGCATCATGGTTTCCTTCGATGGCTCATATACGTTATGAATTACCTTGGGGAAACGATAAGCAAATAGGCTTTTCAACCTCATTAAGTAAAGCAAAAGGAAGATATGTTTTTCTTCCAGTGGGTACAAAAATATATCAGTGCAGTGATAAGTATTGGGACAGAAGCGTAAAATTCACAGAGAAACTTCTACTAACTATTGAAGGAAGCAAAGACGATTATACAGTTTCATTACAATAAAAATTCGTGGATTTACTCAAGCTATTTTGTAAAGAAGCCCTTATAAACTCGTTGTTATATTTCAATAATTAATTTAAAAAAAATCAAAATCATGAAAACATTATTCTCAAAAATCATCACTCCTATTTATACATCTGCTTGGTACACTGACTTGTTATTGGCTTTGCCACGCATTGTTGGCTGTTACTTTTTAGCCTTAAATTTTGGTGGAAGTAAGTTCCCTTGTCCAGATTGGTTTATTCAAGATGTTACTAAATTTGGGTTTCCATTCCCAACATTTTTTGCATGGGCAGCAGTACTTGCTGAAACATTTGGGGGTGCTTTGTTAGTTATTGGTTTATTTACCCGAGTAGCAGGCTTTTTGGTTATGTGTACGATGTTAGTAGCAATTTTCTTTCAAAAATGGGGAGGTGAAGTATGGGAAATGTTACCTGCAATGGGTTTTCTCTGGATTTCTTTATACGCTATCGTCATGGGTTCTGGATATTTTGGACTAGATCACCTCATTGCTAAAAAGTGGCTCAAATAAAACATTTTACGCTTAATTTGATTTCATTGTTTAGACTGCCCAATAATACCTTTATTTTTAAAACATTCCCCCAGATGCAAATCTACTGGTCAAATTATTCTGTTCCGCTTTGGTTTGGCTTTATCCAAGCATGGATTTATGCTTTTCTTTTTTGGAAAAGGGCGTATCAAAATAATCGCCTTTCCGACTACCTATTTGGTTTGGTATTGATAGGAATGGCTTTTAATATCTGGGAGTATATGCTGGGTTTTTCGGGCATTGAAATCCTATGGCAAGAACTAAATTTTCTTCCAAGAACATTTGGTCTTGCTTTTCCTCCACTTTGTTACTTTTACTTTAAAAGCCAAATAGACAAGGATTTCCGTTTTACTTTAAAGGATGTTTTTCATTTCTTACCCTTCTTGATAGATACCTTATATCGTATCGTGATTTTTTCAATGGGGAAAGATTTTGTTCAATATTTTGAGAAAAATTATCACAGTGCTTGGGGAATCGGTCATCTTGAACTACTGATAAGCATTATGCTGACTGCTTATTATGTGTATAGAGCATTTAAGCTTTACAATCAGTATAGATTGTGGACAAAAACCCAGTTTTCAGATATAGAGGCTGTTAGTTTTAAATGGTTTCGTAATCTATTAATTGTACTACTCTTAGATTGGGTAGTATCATTGATTAAATTGGTTGTGATTAGTAATTTCAAATTAGATTTTCAGCAGGACTGGTGGGATAATTTAATAGGTGTGATATTGATATATTACATTTCAATTACGGGTTATGCCCAAGCTCAACCCACCAAAGATTTAGTCTTCAAAGAAACAGAGAACTCAATATTGGAAAATCCACAAAAAGAGAAATTTGATGAAGGTGAGTTAAGCCAATGGAAAACAAAAATATTAACATTAATGCATGATGATCAACTGTATTTACAGCCTGAACTCACGCTTTCTGATATTGCTATTCGACTTAAAACTAATATCTCTGTACTTTCGGGTGTAGTGAATAATGCTTTTGGAAAGAATTTCAATGATTTTGTGAATGAATACAGAGTAAAAGAGTTTCAAAAAAGAGTCCTCTTGCCTGAAAATAAAAATATTACTCTTTTAGGTATAGCCTTTGATTGTGGTTTTAATTCAAAAGCCACTTTCAACCGTTCCTTTAAGAAGTTTACGGGAAAATCACCAAAAGAATTTTTGACTTAATGCAAAACTGGTCTTAGGAAATCTTAAGATCTAAAACAATGAAGAGCGTCACGCTCTTTAATATTTTGGTGTGTAGGGAACAAGCTATGAGTAGTTTGAGACCTTTTTTTTATTATTTTATTGTCCGTTGTTGTCAATTGAAAATAGGATTAAATAATGCTTTTAAAGGTCCGTGATTGCCCATGTATGTTTTGTCTACGTAGTATTGAGCTAACATTAGTCTTACTTGAGAAATGTCTCTGTTTGTTGATTGTCTTATTCTGTTTATGTAATAGTCAAGTCTTATTTTAGCTTCTTTACGTTGATTTTGCGGATAGTTAATATTTTGATTTTGTTCGTCAGCAACAATTTGAGAAATGTCAAACGGTGCATTAAAGAATGTCTGTAAGTCAGCAATTTGCTGTGGATTGTTTTGTAGCAAAAGAGTAACTATACCAAGCTCTGGTGTTATTGGAAGAAATTTAATTTTCGCATTGTTGTTACTATACAAATTTAATAGTTCAGATTCTGCTGCACTTCTTTGTGAGTTCGCTTGTATAGTTTGAATAGACGTTTGTGCGTCTAAGTCTAAAAAAGCAAATGAATTTGTATTTCGTGGTGTTAAGTAACCACTTGAAGAAATTGTAAATTTTATTGTTTCAGCCCAACCTGCAATTGGCAAAACTTTAATTATAGGTCTCCGTCCTTGAAAAATATTTTTGAAATAGAAGTTTAATAGTTCGTCTAAAACATTTTTTGCTGTTGCATCTTCAACAAAAAAAGCTACATCAGGTTGTATTTCCTCTTCAACTGCAACATTTTGTAATACAAGCGTAGGAAAGCAATCATAGTCAATCGCAACGTGACCGTTAGCTTGTTTTTCCAAGTGAATAAGCTTTGGAGCTGATTTAATTAAGCTACTTGAATGCGTTGAAATAATAACTGTTAGATTTTTTTGATGAGCAATTTTTTGAAGAAATTGCAGAAACTTGACTTGCACTTTTGGGTGTAACGCTAATTCTACTTCATCAATGAGAACCAAAGAGTTATTTCTTGCATTGTCTAATTCAAACAAAGCGTTAAGAATTAAAATTTCCCCAAGACTAAAATTCTTTTCTGTAAAATATCTACTTAGTCCACCTTGAGGTGCTGCTGGCATAATAAAACCATAATTCCACCTGCCATTACCACGGCCTTTTCCTGTTAATTTTACTCGCCTTAAATCACTATATCTAGTTGTCTGAAAGATTTCATTCATTGAATTTTTAAAGAACGGCGGTGCAACAGAAAAAATTATTGTGTTCAACTCCTCATTTTGAACATAAAATCGCTCCCCAGATGATGTTAGGTAAATAACTTGCCCAAAACCAAGTGTCTTTACTAAGTTAGAGTTTTTTCTTGGGTTCGGCGCCCACCTTGTGTTTCTATACATGTAGCTAACCGATTTTCCATTGTGTGAATATGTAATCTGTGATGATTGATAATTGTCAAGCTGATTTGTCCTGCTTGTTTTGAAATGTCTTTGAAATGCATTTGGATTGGCAAGCCTTTCTAAACAAGTCAAAAGTGTTGTCTTACCGCAACCATTTACGCCTGTCAAAATATGAACTCCGCCAGTAGGAATTTCAAAATTTAATGTTGTTATACTTTTTACGTTTTTAATTTCAACTTTTGCCATTGCATTTTATTGTGTTGTCTACTATTTTTTAAAAAATTACCGCCAACTCGCTAATATGAGAAAGTTTTGTAGTGCTATTTGTATTGTCTTGTGTTATTACTAATTCCTGTTGTACTATTGATGCCGTAATTGTGTATTGTTAAACCTAACTTCTATTTTTCTAAAGTACTACTTTATTTTTTCTCTGCAAACTCCTCTCTGTTTTTTAAAATTCAAAAAATAAAGACGGCTAAATTTTTATTTTTTATCATATTCCCTTCAAATAGCCTTTAAA
>NZ_JBWKYN010000049.1:0-32673 GCF_059423785.1 Arcicella sp. GW458-12-2-14-TSB2
ATGCACAACGAATTCCTACTGTTTGAGCGGAGCGAGGCGGTTCGCCGCTGCGATTAGGAATTCTTGATTTTCTTTTGTTACTTTTCTTTTATCAAGAAAAGAAAAGTAAGGACAAGGCGATAATAAATTCAATACTTCTAAAACTCATTATTCTCAAGAAAAATTTGGAATGATTAATATTTCAATAAACCTTATTTCTTTTTCTGATATTCAGCGATTGTTAATAACAAAGAGGGTAATAATATTAAGTTAGTAATCATCGCTACTAAAAGCGTAATAGAAACCATTACACCCATTGCTGCAGTACCTCCAAAGCTTGATACTGCGAAAATCGAGAAGCCACAGAAAAGGATAATGGCAGTATAAATCATACTTAAACCTGTACCGAAAATACTGTTGGTGATGGCTTGTGACACAGTATGTCCTTTTTCATATAATTCCTGACGGTACCTTGTTAAGAAATAAACCGTTCCATCTGAAGCAATACCGAAAGTAATACTGAATACTAAAATAGTAGAAGGCTTAAAGTGAATATCTAAAAAGCCCATCAATCCCGCTGTCAGTGCCAAGGGAATTAAACAAGGAAGTTTTGATAGAATAATTACAGGAATAGAACGGAATAAAACCATTCCTACAACAGCGATTAAGCCAATGGCAATCAATAAGCTTTCGTATAGATTCGATAATAAATAATCATTACTCTTCAAGAAAACCAAACTATGACCCGTAAGGCTTACTTTATATTCTTTAGGGTCAAAAATAGCATCAACTTGTGGGCGAATTTCATCAATAAGCTCTTTCATGCGCAAGGAGCCAACATCTGCCATTTGGAAACTGATACGCGTAACGCTTTTATCTTCATTCAAAAACGATTTGAATTGCTTAGATGATGCACTGCCATTTTGTACAAATTCCGTTAGTTTAGAAAGTTCCAACACGTTTGGCAGGATAAAATACTTGGCTTCGCCGCCTTTATAAGATTGATACAGGAATCTAGTAGCTTCTACAATCGACAAAGGCTTTGAGAACTCTTTATAAGCACGCATTTTGTTTTGTAAAGCCTTTATTTTGTATAATGTTTGAGCCTGATTATCAAAAATGCCGTTAGGTCTTTTGGTATCAATCATGATTTCAAAAGGTAAAACACCATTGAAATTCTTTTCAAAAAACCTTAAATCGGTATAGATGGGGTCATTTTTAGGTAAATCATCTACTACATAACCAATTACTTGTACTTTGGTAATACCATAAGCAGAAATTAAGACTACCACAAAAACTGCCGAATAAATGGCACTTCGCTTGTTATGTACCAAGTAATTGATTTTAGACAAAAATGTATTAATCCATTTTACCTCTAAATGCTTTAAGTGGCGAGACTTCGGCAGTCCCATATAGAATAATGCAATCGGAATTAAAGAAATACAAATAAGGTAAGTAATGATGACATTAAGGGCCGCAATTACTCCAAATTCAACTAAAAGGCTACTATTAGTAAAGTAAAAAACACCAAAACCAATGGCCGTAGTAACGTTTGCCAAGAAGGTAGAAAGCCCAATACCCGTAACCATATTGGTCAAGGCAACGTCTTTATTGCCATGTGACACTAATTCAGCTTGGTATTTATTAATTAAAAAGATGGCATTCGGAATCCCGATTACAATTAATAATGGTGGAATAAGCCCTGTAAGAATCGTGATTTTATAACCCAATAATTGGAGTGTTCCTAGTGAAAAGATTACCCCAATCAATACTACAAAAATAGATAGGATAGTGAAACGAATAGAACGGAAGAAGAACCAAAGAATGAAACCCGTAATCAAAATGGCTAAACCCATAAAAAGCTTCATTTCTTTAGAGACTTTCAGCATGGTGGCCGTTCGAATAAAAGGCATACCCGAATAGTGTAATTCTGTGTTAGTCTTTATTGAAAAATCATTCGCTATTTTTTTGATCTGATTTACAATGGCAATTCTTTTAGAAGAATTCAATGTTTTTTCATTGAAGGTAATAGCCATCAAAGCCGTGTTAGTTTCATGATTGATAACCATGCCTTCATAGAACTTCAATGCTAATACTTTTTTCTGAATAGAATCGAGCTCCGCCTGTGATATCGTCGAACTACTATGAATCGGGACTACTTCAAATTTTTTGAGAGAATCATTTCGTTTCAGTTCGTATAGATTAGCGATTGAAATGATATTTTTGATACCTTCTAAACGCTTAATGTCTTCTGTAAGCTTAACTAATTGTTGATACTTTTCTAATTCAAAAAGTTTGGGTGATTGCCAGCCAATCACCATGATGCTACCATCTTCGCCAAATCTTTTACGAAAATCTTGGTATTCCTTTTCGATAGGGTCGTATGAAGGTAAAATCCTTGCTATTTCATACGAGAGCTCAATTTTACTAGCTTCAAAACCCATAAAAACAGTTGAACTAAGAATGATTCCTATCCAAAGAAGGCGATATTGGATGATTAATTTGGCAATTGTATTCCACATAATAATATGATTTTGGAACCCTGATGTATTACAAAAGGATTATTTCCTGAATAAAATATTCAGGGGAAACTAATGGTTGCTTTTTATTTTAGGTGTTGTGCTAAATTAAGAAAAGCGATAAATTGATAAAACTAATGATTGAATAACGAAAACAATCAAAGTCATTGTAAAGATTTTATGAAATTGTTTAAAATTAAAGACCTCACGGAGCATTTTTTGCGATAAAATGCTCAAATAAAATTTGATAGAAATGATATCTAAAAAGTGATGCTGATTCAAATTGGAGGGCTAATGGCGAAATATTGCTAAGAGAATAAATCGAAGGAAAAATCTCACGGTGAGCATCAACGCCATTTAAGTCAAGAAATATGCGAATGTTAGCATTGATATGATGGCGTTCGCTAGGGCTATCAAATTTGTGTTTATTTTTACCAAAATGATGTGCTTGTTGTACCGAAAGCGTTAGTCCATAAACCGAAAACATAAGTATCTGACACACCAAGAATGTGCTAAATAACCGTATTATGAAAGATTTTTTTTGCATATCAGGATGCAAAAATACAGTGTTTTTTGTTAGAAGCAATGAGTCTTACTTTAGGATTTTTAGACTTTAGGATTTTGGGACTTTAAGATTGTTGGACTTATATGACTTTAAGTTAAAAGATTTTGTTTTGTGTGTATTCTTTTAGTCCTCCAGTCCAAAAATCCTAAAGTCTCAAACTTATTTCTTAATCTTCACTTCAACGCCTTCTCTGATTTCCTCAGTAGCTACTTTTGCTAATTGGTCGCCTTCTGATAAGTCTCCATAGATTTCTACTTTGCCATCTGCCTCTCTTCCTTTTCTTACTTCTACCCAAACAGCTTTGTTATCTACAATTTTCACAACGAATACTTTTTCTGGAGCATTCGCGACAGCAGCTTTAGGAACCACAAAGGTCTTTTCTGTAGCAGGGAAGGATATTTTTACTTCGGCAACCATACCTGGCAATAGTTTCTTGCTACTATTGTCAATGTCCATTTCAATTCGTTCTGAGCGGAATTTTGTATCTAATGCTCCTGCTACACGATTGATTTTAGCCTTGAACACTTCACTTGGAAATGCTTTTACGGTGAAAGTTATCTCATTTTTTTCGCCTAAATATGAAGTATAAGCTTCTGGAATTAATACAATTAAACGTAATTTTTTCTGGTCTTGTAAAGTAAACAGTGGAAACTCAGAGCCTTTTCCTGAAGGACCTACATAAGCCCCCACACTAATATTACGAGCAGTGATAAAACCATTAAAAGGGGCTCTGATTTCTAGATAGTTCTTGTTATCTGCAATTTCTTTATAGCTTGATTTAGCCGCATCCAATTGTGCAAAATCAGCATTTTTGCGTGCTAAAGCTTGGTCTAAATCGTTTGGAGAAATCGTCCCTGGCGTTTTACTGGTTTGTAAAAGACGGTCATAATTAGCTTTACTAGCTGCATATATCGCTTCTTGTGATTGTAACCTTGATGCTGAAGTTGCTAGTTGGGCTGATAATTCTGGTGCTTCCATCGTGACCAATAATTGTCCTTCTCTTACCTCTGAGCCAACATCTACATTCATTTTCTTGACAAAACTGTTTACTTTGGCATACAAATCAACGCTATGTTTGGCGATTAATTCTCCTGGAATTTGAATATTGGTTGACATCATTCCTTTTTCCAAAGAAAAAGTTTCTATGCTATGCACCGTTGGAGCTTGTGTCTTCTCTTCTTTTTTAGCTTCGGAAGAACCACAACTGTTTAAAAGTATTGTGGCCGTAAAGAAGCCAGCTATAGTAAAAATGGAATTGATAGCTTTTGATTTCATGGTCTTATTTTTTAGCTGTAAGCTAAAAGCTTTGAGCCTTTAGCTTTTAAGTTATATCTATGTCTCTGATAACGTTAACTAATTACCAATGTCTCTTTTATAAATCGTAGGAATATAGTGTTTGCTTTCCTCATCTTCTGGGTCTAATGAAACAGACTCTATCGATGTTTTCTCTTGGAACCAAGCAAATACCAAAGGCAGGATAATTAATGCTGCAAAGGTTGAGGCAATTAACCCACCAATAACGGCACGTGCCAATGGTGAAGTTTGGTCGCCACCTTCGCCTAAACCAGAAGCCATTGGAATCATCCCTACTACCATGGCCACACTCGTCATTAAAATAGGGCGAATTCTTAAGGCAGCCGCTTCTTTGGCTGCTTCCAAAGCATTGCCTGTGACTTTTCTTAATTGTTCGGCATTAGTAATCAATAAAACAGCATTGGCAATAGATACCCCAACCGACATGATGATACCCATATAAGATTGCAAGTTCAAGGTAGAGTTGGTTAATCTCAACATCACCAACGAGCCTAGTACTACGGCTGGAATAGTGGTAAGAATTACGATAGATACTTTGAATGACTGGAAGTTTGCAGCAAGCATCAAGAAAATAACAATAATAGCTACTAATAATCCTGATTGTAAACTATCTAACGTTTCTGTCAAAACCTTACTCAAACCAATTGGCTCAATGGTTAATCCACGAGGTAATTCTCCTAGTGAAGCAATGGCTTTACTCACATCTTCCGTTGCTGTTCCTAAATCCTTTTTGTATAAATTGGCTGTTACCGAAAGCGTAGGCATAGCGCCTAAGTTATCATTTTCACCATAAATGGTATCACTTTGAATCGTGGCAACATCACTTAGAATAGGCCTTGCTGAGTTTTTCAACAAAGCAATTTCTCCGATATCACCTACACTCGTCATTTTGTTTTCAGGAATTTGTACTTGCACACTGTAAGTCAATCCTGATTTTTCATCTACCCAAACACTTTTGTCTGTATATCGCGAAGAAGAAGTTGAGGCTGTGAGCGTTCTAGAAATATCGTTCATATCAACGCCCAATTGCGAAGCCCTAACACGGTCGATATTAATGTTAATGGCTGGGTACTTGATAGGCTGTCCTAACTGTACATCACGCAAATAGCTAATCTGACTTAGTTTTTCGATAAGCTTCTTAGCATATTCTTCATTGTTCTTCTTGCTTCTACCAGCCAAACGCACTTCAATAGGCGTTGGAGAACCTTGACTTAATATTTTTTCAGTCAATTCGATAGGTTCAAAAGAAAGCTTCAAATCTGGAATAGTAGCTTTGATTCTTTTTCTAAAGTCATCTTTTAATTCCTCTAAATCAGTTTCATATTCTTCATTTAACTGAACTTGTAAAACTGCTTCTTGAGGGCCACTCATGAATAAGTAAATCGGGCTCGTCGAGAAAAGTCCAGGGTGTTGCCCTATGAATGATGATGTAATGGAAATATTTTCTTTACCCACCATTTTTTCAAGAATGGCAATCGATTGAATCAATTTCTGTTCCGTCCGTTCAATTCTTGTTCCTTCTTTGGCACGTAAGCGTACTTGAAATTGTCCACCATTAGTTTTTGGCAAAACATCTCTACCAATCGTACTTAGAAATAAAAAGGCTGCTCCTGAAATAATGACTAAGTAACCAACCACCACGAGTTTACGAAAAGGAATAATTCTTTCAAGGAATGATAGGAAAGAATTTCTGAATCGGTCGAATAAACTTAGTTTTTTAGTAGGATGCTCCACATAACCTTTCTTCTGTGTAATCTGGTTAAATTCTGATTCAACAGTAATATTAGAGGCAATAAAATCCTCGTTATCGTGCAAGTTGGTGGTATGCTGATTTTCATGTTTATGTCCTTTCATAATCCAGTTGGCCATGATAGGTACAAAGGTTTGTGATAAAAGAAAGGAAACCAACATCGAAAATCCAATGGCTAGTGCCAACGGTAAGAACAATGCACCTGGGATACCCGTCATCGTGAAAGCAGGAGCGAATACCGCTAAAATACAGAAAAGAATCAAGAGCTTTGGAAAGGCGATTTCTTTACAGGCATCCCATATCGCCAATGCCTTGGGCTTACCGAGGTCTAAATGTTGGTGAATATTCTCAATGGTCACCGTTGACTCATCGACCAAAATACCAATGGCCAGTGAAAGACCACTCAACGTCATGATATTAATAGATTGTCCACTTAGTTGCAAAAATAGTACCCCAGCAATAACTGACGTTGGAATTGTTAGAATTACAATCAAAGCACCACGGGCATCCCCTAAAAACAATAAAACCATTAAACCTGTTAAGATGGCACCAATGGCACCTTCGGACATCAAGCTTTTTACAGCGTTGATAACATAAACAGATTGGTCGAACTCATAAGAGAGTTTTACATCTTCTGGCAAAAGACTTTGTAAGCGAGGGAGGTTCTTTTTAAGGTTTTGAACAACTTCCCAAGTAGAGGCAGTAGATGATTTGGTAATGGCCAGATATACAGAACGTTTGCCATTGATTAAAGCATAACTCCCTGTAATATCAGCACCGTCTTCAACTACGGCAACATCACGCATATAAAGGTTTTGTACACCCCCTTTGAATAAAGGAATGTTTTCAAAATCTTTAATGGTTTTAATGGTTGTGTTGGCAGGCGTAATGTAATTATAATTACCAACTCGCACGTTTCCAGAAGGAGAAGTTTGGTTATTAAGACGAATGGCTTCAACAATTTGGTCGACCGTCATATTATGCGACCGCATCAGTTCTGGGTCAGCTTTGATGACTACCGTTCGCACGTTTCCTCCAAACGGAGCAGGAGAAATTAACCCCGGAATGGATGTAAAAGAGGAACGGATGTATGTATTGGCAAGGTCTGATAATTCATTATTCGACCGTATCGGGCTACTTAGTACTAATTGCCCTACGGGTAGTGTAGAAGCATCGAAACGCAAAATAAAAGGCGGTTGCGAGCCTGGCGGGAAAATAGCTTGGGCTCGGTTACTAAAGGCTGAAACCTCTGCTGCGGCCTGGGCCATATTAGTCCCTTGATAAAAAGTAAGTTTCATCAAGGTTAAGCCTTGTATGTTTTTGGTTTCTATACTTTTAACCCCTGAAACATATAATAAAAGATTGACATACTGACGCCCGAAAAAAGACTCCATTTGTGTAGGCGTATAACCACCAAATGGGTGAGAGATATAAATTACGGGCATATTCATATCTGGGAAAATATCAATTTTGATATTCCGAATGGCATTGATACCAAAGAATAACAAGCCCGCTACTAATACAAGTATTGTGATAGGTTTGCGTAAAGCTGTTTTAATTAAATTCATTATTATCTGGCTTGTTTGATGAGTAAATCGAAATCTCCGTTGCTGGCTGCTTTAAGGACTAAAGCTTGCCAAACATTGGCATAAGCTACACTGATATTGGTTTCGGCTCTGTTCAATACAAACAAAGCTTGCGTGAGGTCGATGATGTTTGAAAGTCCGTTTTTATACAATGTTGCTTTTTGTTCATAAGCATTGCGGGCGGCCTCTAACTGAATAGGAGATTCTTTATAAGCAAGCAAAGCATTTTCGATGCGTTGGTCTGCTAAAATCATCTGACTTTCTAATTGATTTTCCGTCAAATCATATTCGCTTTTTAAACCTTCGCTAATAAATTGTTGCGCTTTGATTTGGTGATTGATTTTAGTCGGTGACATAAAATTCCAGAACATTCCTGCGCCTACAATGAAATTACTTCTAGAAGGAGCAATGCCTGAAAAATAACTTTGGTCAACATGATGATTATCAGGAGAATAGTCATAGTCAAATCCAGAAGCTTTAGACTGAAAAGCACCGAATAAGCTGATAACTGGCAACTTGTTTCTACTCAATAGTTTTTGCGTATTATTAGCGATTACAATACGAGATTTAAGGAACAGCAACGTTGGGTTATTTTCAATGGCTAAAGATGAACCAAGTTGACTAGGAATTTTAGTGAAATACAGGCTATCTAATTGGAAATGTTTAGCCGATGTATTTAATAAAATAGCTAATTGATTACTTGCCTGTATTTCAAGGTTTTGTGCATCAATCTGGCTAAGTTTCGCATTAGAAACTTCCGCATTAGCAATGGAAGAATCTACACCTGCATTCAGCCCACTTAAAGTTCTAGCTTTAATTACTTCACGCAAGGCCACTACTCTTTTATGGTTTTGTTGGCTGATTTCTACAAATTTTTGTGCCGCCAATAGATTAAAATATGCTGCCGTAATTTTGATAGTATGGGCAAACTTTTCTTGCAAAACATCTAAAGAATCTCTTGCGACTTGCGACTTGGCGACATCTACCGTAGCTTTTAAACGACCAAAGGTATAAACATCCCAATTGACATTAGAGGCATACAAAGCTCCGAAAGCCGTATTCCAGTTTTGGCTTGCTGAGCTAGGGCCAGATGCAGCCATCCCTACACCTTTATAAGAATATAGCGAGCCGAACTGACCATTTGCCGTACCGTAATTATTTTGAATTGCCACGTTTACATCAGGCAGAAACTGCTTTTGAGCATTTATTACCAAGGCTTGTGAAGCTTTTAGATAACTATTTTTGGCTTTAATAGAATTGTAATTTTCTAAGCCAAGCTGAATCGCATCTGTTAATTTCAAGAAATGGTCTTGTGCAAGTGAAAACCTGCAAGGCAACAGAAAGGCAAAAAATAATAAAATGCGTTGGTATTTTATTTGAATCATAATATTAAGTATTGCTATTGAATGGAAGTGTTCATGCTGATAGTCTATTTGGTTGACCAAATATATTCAAACATTTTGGTTTGCTTTATAGGCTATTGTATCATTTTGATATATTTATAAGCTGTTTGGAAATATATTACCCTTGAAAAAAACGGGAATAGAATGTTTCTTAGAAAAAATAAAAAAATATAAATAAATCAAGAATTGGTTAATTTTACGTCTTACTTAAATAATATCTTTTCTCTTTTGAAAGTTCATCGTAATGGTCGTATTAACTGATTGATTAATTTACAGATAACGATTTCCTAACATTAGAAGGATAATTTTGAACTTTTAACAATCTTCATTGCTATCAATAATATGAAAAGACACATCCTCCTTTTTTTACTCTTTACTATCGCAACAAAGGCCTTGGCTCAACCCATGAGCTATTCTATGAAAAACACCCATGCACATAATGATTATCTGCATGATTTACCTTTTTATGAAGCATACGCCTTACATTTTGGGATGATTGAAGCCGATGTTTTCAAGCAAGGAGAAGAATTGGTCGTGGCTCATGAAAAAGAATCAATAAAATTAAATCGTACTTTGAAGGCTTTATACCTTGAACCATTATTGAAGCAAATCAATCAGAATAATGGTAAAGCTTATCAAGACGGACAACGCCTACAGTTATTAATTGACATCAAAGAAGATGGAGCAGAAGCCTTGAAGCTTTTAGAAATACAATTAAAGCCTTATCGTAATTATTTTGATGTAAAGCATAATCCTAATGCCGTTCAGATTGTTATCAGTGGTGATATGCCATCAAGTACAGATTTTGATAAATTTGATGATATTTTCTACTTCGATGGTCGCCCTAGACAAAGCTATTCGCCTAAAAGTTTTGAAAGAGTAGCTTTGATCAGCACTAGTATCACAGACTTTACACGCTGGAATGGTAAGGGTTTGATTACAGCACCGCAGTATCTAAAGATTAAGAATTTTGTTGATTCTGTTCATCACATCGGAAAGCAAGTTCGGTTTTGGGCAGTACCCAATTCGCTTACGGCTTACAAAGCTTTAATGAAATTAGAGGTTGATTATATAGGGTCGGATAATTTATCAGAATTGGCGAACTATATTAAAAACTTAACGGCTTTTTCTGGCAAGCCTATTGCTCAACACATTCCATATTTGCCTACCTATCAATCAGATGGAATAAAGAAGCCTTCTAAGAATGTGATTTTCTTGATTGGTGATGGCATGGGTTTAGCCCAGATTTATAGCGGAATAGCGGCTAATGGTGGAAAATTAAACTGGACGAATTTTAAAAATATTGGTTTCTCTAAAACTAATTCGGCAGATAGCTTTTGTACTGACTCTGCAGCAGGAGCAACAGCTTTTTCAACAGGTGAGAAAACGAATAATCGTTACATTGGGATGAATACCCAACAGCAACCATTAGAAAATATTTCAGAAATTTTAGACAAAAAGAAGATAAAAGTAGGGCTAGTAGTTTCGGAAGAAATAACAGGAGCGACGCCAGCGAGTTTCTATGCTCATGAGCCAGAAAGAGATTGGTTTCAGCTAATTGCTGATGACTTGCCTAAAAGCCCAATTTCATTAACGATTGGGGCTGGTATAGAATCCTTTAGGGCAGAAACATTAGAGAAACTAAGGAAAAAAGGTAAAGTATTTACGACCATTGAAGAACTGAAAAAGGCAAATACGAAAGAGAAAACCTTTGTGTTTGTTGATAAAAATGAAGTGCGTCCTAAACATGAAGGCAGAGGTGAATATCTTTCTGAAGCTTTTGACGCCGCAGTGAAACAATTAGAACGTACTTCTCCAAATGGTTTTTTCTTGATGTTAGAAGGTTCAAAAATTGATTGGGGTGGACATGCCAATCAGTTAAATTATGTTGCCAACGAGATGCTGGATTTTGATAAAGTAATAGGTAAAGCCCTTGAATATGCGGATAAAAATGGAGAAACGACTATCGTAATTACGGCTGACCATGAAACAGGAGGTTTATCATTATTAGATGGCGATTTTAAAACGGGTAAAATAGAAGGGAATTTCAGTACCAACGACCATTCAGGCATCATGGTGCCTGTGGTTGCTTATGGCCCGAATGCACAACTTTTCAGTGGATTTTATGAAAATAATACTATTTTTGAGAAGTTGCTTCAGTGTTTACGGATTAAGTGATGAGCTTCGAGCCGTGAGCTGTAAGCTTTTTTAATGCTCATAACTCACGGCTCAAAGCTTAAAGCCAAATATGCTTTCTTCTCAACTAACATATATTTTTGAAAACTTCAATATTGCAAGTCTTAATTATTTAACGATTTTAAAGCATAGTTCTTCGCTTATTTCTACGGATGAAAAAGGTTTTTTTGACCTTCAACCTGACAAGATTGAACTAAACTTTGCAGAAATACCTGTTTATCTTACTCGGATAGACTTTGTCACTGTTTCCGTTAGGCAAGAAGAGAATGCCATCAAGCTTTCGTGTGAATGTAATGCCCCCATCAAGAATCTCTGTGAACATCAAGTACAAGTATTGCTCAATCTGACTGAACGCCAAAATCTTAGGGTATTTTTTGATGATGCTTTGCGTTATAACAAAATGTTGGCTTTTGCCAAAGATTATGGCTTAGAGCAAGAGAAAAACTTGGATGAATATTTCCAGTTAGAATACAACCCATTCAAGCTTTCCATAAAGCCTAAATTGAAAGAATTAATAGCGGTTAATCAAGCGACAAACTCGCTGTTAAGCACTTCTTTATTGCCACAACCTTTTGAGAAAAACGTGTCTTTGGTTGCTTCAAATGATACAACCAAAAAGATAATTGTGTTGGGGAAACACCGCTATTATGACCATTTGGTTGTAGAATTATATGAAGTCCAAACAACTAAAGATGGGAAGGTAAAGAATCCTCTTAAAACAATTGCCCCCCTTGATTTTGTTTGGAAAACGGCTGATATAGAAGAAATTAAATTTTATTCGAGTATTATCAAATTTCAACAACCTAATCAAGAAAAATCATCTAAAACACTTTTTGATGGCTTAAAAGCCTTAGCTAAAAATCCACTGAAGTTGGATGTCTTTTTCCATGATGCTAAAGTCTCAGAGAAAATAAATGCTAATACTATTGTTCCGATTGAGTTAAAAACACTCAAAATGGACGTGAAAATGCAGATAGATTATAAAGACATCTTTCATGAAGTTTCGGCTCAATTATTTATCAACGAAAAGGCGTATGAGCTAAAAAATCTATCACTCAAATTTGATTATTTTACCCAAGTAGCCAATACGTTGTATCTGATTGAAAACCCTGATTTTTTAAGAATCATTACTTTTTTCAAGCAGAATAACCATAAAATTTTAGTTCATCATACCAAGTTTGAAGAATTTCAGCACAATATTCTGAACAAGCTTGAACATAAAATACAGGTAAATTATTCCTATATCAGACCCGCAACGCCTGCCCAAATTGAAGAAAATACCTTCGATACAAGTCAGCAAAAAATCATTTATCTGTCTGATTCAGAAGACTATATTTCAATTACGCCAGTAATAAAATATGGCAAAACAGAAGTGCCGATTCTTTCTAAAAAGCAGATTTATGTAAGCGATTTCAATGAGAATGTTTTTCTGTTAGAAAGAGACCATGAGGCTGAAATTCAATTTACAGCCAATTTATTAAAGCAACATCAGGCCTTTGAAGAACAACTAGACCATGAATATTTCTATTTGCATAGAGGACAGTTTTTAGATGAAGGTTGGTTTTTAGATGCTTTTGAAGAATGGCAAAACCAAGGTATTACTATTTTAGGCTTTAATGAGCTCAAAGAAAATAAGCGAAATTATAACAAAATAAGGGTGTCGGTTAGTGTAACGAGTGGTATTCACTGGTTTGAAACTGAACTATCTGTGCGTTATGGAAAACAACAAGTATCTTTAAAACAACTACAGAAATCTGTTAGAAATAGGACTAAATACGTACAATTGGGTGACGGCACTTTAGGTATTTTACCAACAGAATGGATACGACAATTCACAGAATATTTTCAAGAAGGTGTTATTGTTGAAGAGAAGATTCGAGTTCCAAAGAGTAATTTTTCTGAAATAGCAAGGATGTATGATGAAGAGTTTTTAGCGGATGAAGTAAAACGTGAATTGACGATTTATGCTGAAAAACTAAAAACCTTTAAGCAAATTGAGCGTGTAGAGATTCCAAAAGAGCT
The DNA here is from genome assembly GCF_059423785.1 of Arcicella sp. GW458-12-2-14-TSB2. NCBI lineage: Bacteria > Pseudomonadati > Bacteroidota > Cytophagia > Cytophagales > Flectobacillaceae > Arcicella > Arcicella sp. GW458-12-2-14-TSB2. The sequence continues at coordinate 13,335 of NZ_JBWKYN010000049.1, forward strand.
TCATGCAACGTTAAGGGATTATCAAAAGGAAGGGCTAAACTGGTTAAACTTTCTGGATGAATTTGGTTTTGGAGGGTGTCTGGCAGATGATATGGGTTTAGGAAAAACCATTCAGATTATCGCTTTTATTTTATCTCAGCGGAATAAAAATATTAAAAATACAAACCTGATTGTAGTCCCTACCTCTTTGATATTCAATTGGGAGGCAGAAGTAGCAAAATTTGCACCTTCTATTAAAATACTAAGTGTTTATGGGAGTAACAGAGTAAAGAATACGAAGAGTTTTGATCATTACGAAATCATTCTGACGTCGTACGGAACACTATTATCAGATATTGGTTTCTTGAAAAAGTATCATTTCAATTATGTATTTCTAGATGAATCCCAAGCCATAAAGAACCCAACCTCACAGCGTTATCAAGCGGCTTGCTTATTGTCTTCTCGTAATAAAATCGTTCTGACAGGTACGCCGATAGAAAACAATACTTTTGATTTATTCGGTCAGCTTTCATTTGCATGTCCAGGGCTATTAGGGAGTCGTCAGCATTTTAAAGACCATTATTCTATGCCGATTGATAAGTTTAAAGACCAGAAAAGAGCAAGGCAATTACAGCAGAAAATAAACCCGTTTATTTTACGAAGGACTAAAAAACAAGTTGCCCAAGAATTGCCAGAGAAAACAGAAGTAGTGGTTTATTGCGAAATGGGTGTACAGCAAAGAAAGGTATACGATGCGTATGAAAAGGAGTTTAGAGATTTTTTGAATAACCAGATAGAGGGTGATATTCCTAAAGAGAGTATGCATATTTTAACAGGCTTGACGAAACTCCGCCAAATTTGCGATTCACCTGCTTTATTAAGTGAAGATGAGTTTTATGGGAATGAATCTGCTAAAATAGAAGCCTTGTTGGAAGAAATAGAGAATAAATCTCCTGAACATAAAATATTAGTCTTCTCGCAATTTGTAAGCATGCTTGAATTAATCAGAAAGGAGTTAATTAAGCGAGGAATCTCTTTTGAATACTTAACGGGTGAGACTAAAAATCGTGCTGATAAAGTAAATGAATTTCAGGAGAACGAAGGGGTAAGAGTATTCCTGATTAGCTTGAAAGCAGGAGGAACAGGGCTGAATTTAACAGAGGCTGATTATGTCTATTTAGTTGATCCTTGGTGGAATCCAGCCGTTGAAAATCAGGCAATAGACCGTTGTTATAGGATTGGACAAAAGAAAAACGTAGTGGCTGTCAGACTAATTTGTCCGAATACTATCGAAGAAAAAATTATGCTGTTACAAGCTTCTAAAAATGATTTGGTCAATGATTTAATTAAAACGGATACTGCTATGTTGAAGTCTTTGACGAAAACAGATTTGTTAGCATTAGTAAATGGAAAATAGTAGGAGTGGAATAGTATTCCGCTTTGTTTCTCACATTTAAATAGATAAAAAATGAAGGAATTAGCTATTAATATTGATGAAATAGTAATCAAGCCGATTTTGAGAGGGCATCTACCTTAATTGATGCGTTAGTCGATGCTGACCTTATTGAAGATGAAGTGACAAGAAATAAAGCCTTAGATATTTTAGAGGCAATATCGGTTTTGGCATTAGATTATGAGAAAAAGCACTTCCCAATTGAGAAGCTTGATCCCATTGAATCAAGCAAGCAAAGAATAGAAGTTCTTTTAGCATAAAAAAACAATAAGGCGAGATGAAATCTCGCCCTACGGTTTTAACAAACACCCTCTTTTACTTTTTCTCTTAAAAGCTCAGTAGCTTTAATCATATTTTTTAAGGCTAATTCTGTTTCTGCCCAACGGCGAGTTTTCAAGCCACAATCTGGATTTACCCATAAATTTCTAGCAGGAATATTCACCAAGGCTTTTTCTAACAACACAAGCATTTCCTCTGTTTCTGGTACTCTTGGCGAGTGAATATCATACACCCCTGGCCCGATTTCATTTGGATATTTAAAATCAACAAAAGCATCCAATAGCTCCATTTGTGAACGAGAAGTCTCGATTGTAATCACATCGGCATCCATATCAGCTATGTGTTTGATGATGTCATTAAACTCAGAATAACACATGTGCGTATGAATCTGTGTTTCGTCTTTTACACCCGAGGCACTCAAACGAAATGCTTCTACCGCCCATTGAAGGTAGTATTCCCAATCGGCACGACGCAATGGCAATCCTTCACGAATAGCAGGCTCATCAATTTGGATAACTTTAATACCCGCTTTTTCTAAGTCTAATACTTCATCACGAATGGCCATGGCTATTTGGAAAGCTGTGGTTTTTCGTGCTTGATCGTCTCTTACAAAAGACCATTGCAAAATAGTAATTGGTCCAGTAAGCATGCCCTTCATTAACTTGTCTGTCTTAGATTGTGCGAATTCTGACCAACGGACTGTCATAGCAACTGGGCGTTCTACATCACCATAAATAATAGGCGGTTTTACACAGCGACTGCCATAACTTTGTACCCAGCCATTTTGCGAGAACACATATCCTGATAATTGTTCGCCAAAATACTCCACCATGTCATTGCGTTCAAACTCACCATGAACCAACACATCTAAACCAATTTCTTCTTGCCAACGGATAGACTTTTCAATTGCTACCGCAATTTGTGCATCATATTCTTCTTGAGAAATAACACCTTTTTTAAGATTAGCTCTCAATACACGTACATCATCTGTTTGCGGAAATGAACCAATCGTAGTGGTTGGGAAAAGTGGCAATTTTAACGTTTCTAACTGCAAAGCCTGACGAACCGCAAAAGGACTTGGTCTATGAGCGTCTTGCTCCATTAAAGCTGCTACTCTTGCCTTTACCTGTGGTTTATGAATCAAGGCTGAATCTTTTCTGCCTTGAATAGCCTTTTGATTTTCAGCGAAATGTTGTGCAAAGAAAGGGGCAGATGCTGGCTCAGAAAGCTTTCTTAATACATTTACTTCATTCAATTTTTGCTTGGCAAAAGCCATCCAATTTTTGATTTCTGGAGTAAGTACTTCTTCATTTTGCTCTAAATCCAAATCGCAAGGACTGTGTAGTAAAGAGCAAGAAGGTGCAATCATTACTCTTTCTTGTCCTAATGTATCAATTGCTTTTTGAATCAATGTCAATGATTTAGCATAATCGTTCTTCCAAATATTACGACCATCTACGACACCAAGTGAAAGGATTTTTTCTGTTTGGGCAAAATCTGTTTGCTCAAAAATATCGTCTAACTGCGAAGGACAACGAACTAAATCAAGGTGTAGGGCATCAATATCTAAAGTAGTAGCTACATAAATATTTTCACCAGTACATTCGAAATAGGTTGCTACCAATATATTTAAATTCGGAACGCCCTTTTTGATTTTTTGATAGGCTTGTTGGAATGCTATTTGTTCATTTTCTGTCAAATCTAACATCAAGCAAGGCTCATCTAGTTGTATCCAATTTGCTCCGCGTATTGCCAATTCTTGTAAAATATCAATATAAACAGGTAATAGTTTTTCTAATAAATCTATTCTATCAAAGCCAGCTTCTTTTTCTTTTCCTAATAGCAAGAAAGATACAGGGCCAATCAATACGGGTTTTGTGACAAACCCCATTTGCTTGGCATCTTCAAAATCGATGATGATTTTATCAGAATATCTCTTAAAGTGTTGATTTTTAGTGAATTCTGGAACGATATAATGGTAGTTTGTATCAAACCATTTAGTCATTTCCATGGCTTTAATATCAAGACCGTCACGCTGTACGCCTCTTGCCATCGCAAAATAAATATCTAATTCACGGTTGGTTTGTCCGTCAACCAAAGCATGGTAACGCTCAGGAATAGCCCCGACCAACAAAGCAGTATCAAGGATGTGGTCGTATAAAGAGAAATCATTAGAAGGAATCAATGCTATTCCTGCCTCTTGTTGAAGTTGCCAGTTTTGTCTTTTGATTTGGCGGCCAATCCTAAGCAATTCGTCTTTGGTAGATTTTCCTGCCCAAAATTGCTCGCAAGCACGTTTTAATTCTCTTTTGCTACCGATACGAGGGTAACCCAAATTGTGTGTAAACATAGTAATTGTTGTTTTAAGGTTCGTGCTTTATCAAGTGTTGATAAAGCATTTTGGCGTATTCTAAAACACGCCGAATGGAACTGAAAACACCACACCGTCATGCGTAAAGCATAAGCACACGCTGATTCATTGCTGAAGCAGAGTAATATTCGACAAGTATATTATAAAAATCAATGCGTGAACTAAGCCCTATTTCGTGAGGGAATAGTCATTGAGAAGGTAGGCAAGTCTCCTGACTTGTAACATTTTCTTCACCCTTCTCATTCTTTGAAAAGAACAATGGGCTAAACGGAAGAAAAATCGTTTCTGTTCGAAACCGTTACTTACAGTAGCACGTCTGTTCGTGATTCTCACACGATTCCTTTTTAATTTATGGTGAAAGGTTATTGACTTTCCCTTAAAACCAACCTCCTGATTGACGGGTGTTTACTGAGTTACCGAGCAAAGGTATTAATGATAAATATATAATAGACATATTATCCTTGTATATTTAAATATTTAGATATTTTGATAAGTATATGTATGTTTAATAGATAAAATATATAATAAAATTGTAAAATTTAAACAAAATATCTTTTTAAATTTTCTTCCTTGATTATAAGTTTATCACTCCATTAAAATATCTATCATCGAGGATAGATATTAAGCCATTATTACGAAAAAATCATGTTTTGATAACAATGCCTTTACTTTCCAGAAATCTTACGTGAATAACTTGCACCCTCAATTAAAAAGCAAATCCTTACTTTTTCCTTTTTAATTACAATTTAATTATATTGTGATTAAATATGAAAATTCCATTTACAACAGAACTAAAATGAACACAAAACCTTTTTTTAAGACCCAATCGACGTTGATTCTTGGCGTCTTAGTTGGGGCGACAGTTGGCATTTCTGCTAGTCCAGCTTTTGCCAACAATGCTTCCCTTTTCACAATCAATAAATCGTATACTTATGAAAAAACACTACTAAACAAAACGCTCAAAGAGATTACAGTAAAAGGTAGAGTAATTGATGCTAAAACCAAAGAGCCTTTGGCAGGATGTAATATTCTGGTAAAAGATAGTAAACGTGGAGTGAATGCAGATGCCAATGGTAACTTCAGTATCACCGCTGACGAAAATGCAACGTTAGTATTCACATTTGTTGGTTATGAAAAACAAGAAGTAGCTATTGCAGGGAAAAGTACAATTGAGGTAGCGTTGGTATCGACTGCATCAGACTTAGCACAGGTAGTCGTAATTGGTTACGGAAGTTCAACGAAAAAAGATATTACAGGGTCGGTGAAGTCACTGAAAAGTGCAGAATTCAACCAAGGAATTATTAACTCGCCTGAACAACTGTTACAAGGTAAAGTGTCGGGTGTAAATGTTACCTCTGCCAGTGGCGAACCCGGAGGAGTACAAAATATCAGTGTTCGTGGGCCAGGTGGTGTAAGAACAGGAAGTACGCCACTTTTTGTGGTAGATGGTTTGGCTTTGGATAACTCAAGTAGTGGCGGAGCAACCAACCCTCTTAACTTTTTGAACCCTCAGGATATTGAATCAATAGATGTTTTAAAAGATGCTTCGGCAACAGCTATTTATGGTTCAAGAGGTGCAAATGGGGTAATCTTGATTAGTACTAAAAAAGGGAAAGCTGGTTTTTCTTCTTTCAATTATTCTACTAGTTATGGTTTTTCTACGATGGCGAGGGCTTTACCTGTTTTCTCGGCAGATGAATACCGTAAACAAGTTCCTGCAGTAGGTGGTGTGTTAGAAGATTTGAAAGCATCAACTGATTGGCAAAAAGAAATTTCAAGAACAGCACTTACTAAAAACCATAACATCTCATTAGGTGGTGGTGCTGATAAACTTACTTATTATGCTTCATTTGGGCTTCAGAATCAAGAAGGTATTTTGAAAAACAATCAACTAGATCGTTATACGGGCCGTATTAATGTAACACAAAAATTATTAGACGACCGTATCAGCATTGATGTAAACTTAAACGCTACTAATACTAATAACGAACGTCCTCCAATCTCAGGGATTATTGGTACAGCTATTTCTACCAATCCTACTTATCCTGCTTACGATGATAAAGGACAACCTTATTCTTATGTAAATGGTGTAAACCCATTGACTACTTTGAAGTTAGAGAAAGACGTTACTTCTATTACGCGTATCATCGGAAATATCTCTCCTTCTATCAAAATCATTGATGGCTTAGTATATAAATTGAACTTTGGGATTGATAATTCAAGCTCATCTCGTGATTTACAATCATTGGCAAGTGCAGTGCCTTTGCAAGATGGTCGTTTAGAGACAATCAATATTACTAATACCAACCGTTTGATTGAAAACTATTTGACTTATACAAAGGCTATTAAAGACCATAGCTTCTCAGCTTTAGTAGGACATTCGTATCAAAAATTCATGTTCCGCGGACGTTCTTATAGTATTAACAAATTCCCTATTTCAGACATCGAGCCTATCTATAATCCAGGATTAGGACAAGACCTTACGTTGGCAAACAACAAGCCAACAGGTTATGCGACTAACGATGAATTACAGTCGTTTTTCTCAAGAGTAAACTATCAGTTTAAAGACAAATATTTATTAACTGCTACTTTAAGGGTAGATGGTTCTTCAAAATTTGGAGCAAACAATAAATATGGTGTTTTCCCTTCTTTCTCGGCAGGTTGGAGAATCTCTGAAGAAGAATTCTTAAAAGGTTCTGCTTTCAGTAATTTAAAAGTAAGAGCAGGTTGGGGACGTACTGGTAACCAAGAAATTCCTTCAAAAATTACTCAGGCTAGATTTACTTCAGTGGTTTCTGCGGGTACTTCTTATCCATTAACAGAAACAGGAGCATATCCTGCTGGAACATCTTATACGAGATTAGCCAACCCAAATATTCAATGGGAGCAATCTACACAAACAGATATCGGTATTGATTTTGGCTTCTTGAATGGTGCTTTGACGGGTACAATTGATGCTTTCAATAAAGTATCTGGAGATATTTTGTTAGAAGTAATTCCAGCTGACCCAGTTCAGCCAGCAGGTACATTCTGGACGAATGTAAACAACATGACAATTACCAACAAAGGGTTAGAATTAGAATTGAACTACCGTCGTGCATCAGCAAGTGGTTTTACGTATGAAGTAGGTGGAAACATTACTTTTATTGATAATGTTGTTAAAAACTCACCTTACTCAGTTATCCCTTCAGGTTCTGCTTCTGGTTCTGGTTTGACTTCGGCTACTATTAATGGTTATGTGAGCGGTCAACCAATAGGTACGTTCTTCTTGAAAGAATTTACAGGATTTGATGATAAAGGAATCAGCACTTTCCGTGACGTAGATGGAGATGGAATCGTTACTGATAAAGACCGTATTGCAGCAGGAAGTGCATTACCAACCAAGCAATTTAACTTCTTTGGTCGTGCAAACTATAAGGGTTTTGACTTGTCGATTAACTTCAATGGTGTTGCTGGTAACAAAGTGTATGACAATACAGCTAATGCCAACTTCTATAAGTTAAGACTATCAAAAGGAATTAACACTACAGCCGAAGCCATTGCTTCAAGTAATGAATCAGTTAACAACTCAGCTCCAGTTTCTACAAGATACTTGAAAGACGGTGCTTTCCTTCGTTTGAATAACTTGACTTTAGGTTATAATGTAAATACTAAAGCATTGGGTATTAACAAATGGGTATCTACATTGAGACTTTCGGTAACAGGTCAGAACCTAGCAGTATTTACTAAATATGATGGCTATGACCCTGAAGTAAACACAGACAGAACTGTTAATGGTATTACTTCTTACGGAATCGACTATTTAAGTTATCCAAAAGCTAGATCAGTTATTTTTGGCTTAAATATTTCATTCTAATTGACAGAACTGTTATCTGTTCAATCTTTGGTTTATGTGATGATTGAGAATAATTCATTTTCAAATCTTCAAATCACCAAATTTTTAAAATACAAATCGTCGAAATCATGAAAAAGAAAATATATGTACTATTGGCCCTAATGGGCGTTTTATTCATTGAAAGTTGTACCAATCTAGAAGAAGTAGTATTGGATGAATCTTTCACGTCAAATCTTTCGGATAAACAAGCTGCTGATGGAATTATTGCTCCTGTGTACGCAAGGCTTCCAGATATTTTCCTACATACCAACTACTTCGCAATCCAAGAAATCTCTACAGACGAGGCCATTTTGCCATATCGTGGGGGTACAGACTGGGGTGATAATGGTATCTATTTAGCACTACATGCTCATACCCAAACAAGTACTGACCCTAATTTAAGATCCACTTGGAACTTTATATTACAGGGAATGTCGCGTGCTATTACGGCTATTAATACATTGCCAACTTCAAAAGACCCAATTGCTAAAACCTATTTAGCTGAAGCAAGAGGTATGAGAGCTTATTATTCAATGTTGACACTTGATTTATTTGGCTTAGTATTCGTAAAAGATGACATTGGAGAAAACTCTACTATTTTGAGAGGTGACAAAGCTGTTGAATACATCAAAAGTGAATTATTAGCTGTTGAGCCAAACCTAGAAACATCTGTAGGACCGGGACGATTAACGAAGGGTGCTGTTTGGGGATTATTAGCAAGACTATACCTAAATGCTGCGGTTTATCGTGATCCTTATGCTGCAACGATTACGTTCAAAAATGAAGATTTGGATAAAGTAATTGAATATTCTGATAAAATTATTTCTTCGGGTCAATATCAATTATCAAACGATTATTTCTCAATCTTCAACTCAGATAATCATACCAACAAAGAATTGATTTTTGCAGTTGATCAGCGTGCAGAGTTAAATGGACATAACCGTTTGGCATATTTCTCTCTTTCTGGAGACCAATTCCCATTACCAGCATATCCGAATGCTAACGGAACGGATGGACCGGCGATTACTTCTGACTATTACCGTACTTGGGTGAATGCTTATGCTCCACAAGACCCAACTGTTGACCCTAGATTTTATAAACAAAATTTGTCTATCTATTCAAACCCTGCTGACTCTTGTGTTGCGGCTGATAATTTTAATATCAACCGTGGTATTTTAAGAGGACAACAGTATGGCTTGATTCGTAAAAATGGTGTTTTCTTGAAGTGTGCTGATGGAAAAATGAAAGTAGGAAAGCTTTATTATGATACTAGAAATAAGCCAACATTAGCGGTAGATTTCACAGAGAAAATAGACTTTACTACTGAAGGAAGTAATTATAATACAGGGTATAGAGTAGAGAAATATGAATTCAGTAAGAAATCTGTAAGTGGTAGAAATTTTGGTGAAGCAGATATTAGCATCGTTCGTTTGGCTGATGTTTATTTGATGAGAGCAGAAGCAAAATTGCGAAAAAGTAATGATGTGGCTAGTGCATTATCAGATGTAAATTTGATTAGAGCTGCCAGAACGTCGTCTAAGCCAGCTCCAGCACTTAGTGCAATGTCATTGGATATTTTATATCGTGAAAGAGGATTTGAACTTTATTGGGAAATGCATCGCCGTACAGATATGATTCGTTTTGGTAAATTCGAAGATAAATGGACAGAGAAAACAAATACTGATAGAAACAAAAGAATCTTCCCAATTCCGCAAACGGCGATTGATGGAGCTTCAAATATTCCAGGATATTTAACTCAGAATCCGAGTTATTAATCAAATAAAAAAGGTTGAGATGAAAGTCTCAACCTTTTTTATGTTAACTGTTTTTCGCCATTTTCGCCCTTACCTTACTGAGAAATTCAGCAGAAATACCGAGGTACGAAGCGATATAATGTTGTGCTACGCGCTGAGGAATCTTTGGGTACTTTTTCAGGAAATCAGCATATCGTTCATAAGCGGTTTGGGCAATAGAATTGATTAACCTACTTTGTGTTGCCGACAAGTTTTTCTGTACCAATAATCTAAATTGTCTTTCAAATCGAGGGGCTTTCATTAATAAATCCTCTTTTTTATCAGGCGTCAACACAAAAATCTCACAGTCTTCTAAGGCTTCTATAAACAGGTCAGAAGGTTTTTGTTCATGAAAACTAGCAATATCACTTACCCACCAATCTTCAATGGCAAATTGTAAGATTACTTCAAAACCATTTTTATCTATATAATATTTCCGCATACAGCCTTTTATGATAAAGGCTTCGAAATTACAAATCTCTCCTTCTTGTAATAAAAAGGTCTTCTTTTTAATCTTTTTGTATTGAAGATGTTCATTGAAAATGCGTAATTCTTCTTCCGAAAACGCTACATTTTTACAAACATTTTTATTAATTTGTTCGAAATAAGTACTTTGAGGAGCTTGTGAATTCATGTTGTACTACAACCTTTAAGTTGCTTGAAAGATTTAGATTATCCTCAAAAATACTACTATTTTCTAATTATCTTATCCAAATCGCTGTACATCAAAAGCTTTCATGTCAATGCTTGTAGGCTGTTCATTCACTAATTCTGCTACTAGTTTGCCTGTTGCTGGACCTAGACTTAAACCCATCATTGAATGACCTGTGGCAATTACTACATTTTTATGTTTCTTCGTTTTACCAATATAAGGTAGCCCATCTGCTGAACAAGGGCGATATCCATACCATATTTTATCATTGCTAGGCATTGGAATATCAAACGCTGGGAAAAAGTCTTTCACTGATTTCAATATGCCTTCTACCCGATGATACTGTGGTGGTGTTTTAGTAGAAACCACTTCCATCGTACCGCCAAAACGAATTTTATTGCCATCCATTGGTGTTAAAGCTACTCGTCCTTCTGCCAAGATAATAGGATGGTTGATTTTATAGGGAGAGTCCTCTAGCGTAACTGAATAGCCACGTCCTGGCATTAGGGGTAAACTTACTTCTACCATTTCTGCCAATTCTCTGCTCCATGAACCCGTAGCAATCACAAAACTATCGGCTTCATAAGCTTGTTGTTGGGTGATTACTTTCGTGATGTTTCCATTGTTTTTTTCAAAGCGTATCACCTCTTCATTCGCTTTCAATACTACGCCTTTGCTTGTTAAATCTTGTAGTAACACACGCATCAACTTGTCTGGGTATAAGTGGGCGTCACATTTAAAAAATAACGCACCAAGACCGTTAATTTTAGCTTGTGGTTCAAGGCTTTGTAATTCATCATAATTCAATAAAGTAACATCCAATCCCAATTCCTGTGCTTTCTCAACGGTGTGATGTGCATGGGCTTGTACGCCTTCTGTCTGGAATACTTCTAGCATTCCTTTGTGTTCATAGGCAAAATCAAAGTGAGGTAAACAAGCCCATTCGGCAAATTCATGTTGACTCAATAAGGAAATATCTCTCAAGGGAATGGCCGAAGCGGCTACATTTTTTTCAGTAGCACTTTTCATGAATTTCCAGCCCCAATCTATCAAAGCGGGATTCAAAGATGGTTTTACATAAAACGGGCTTTTAGGATTCAGCATCCATTTTAAGCCTTGCCAAATAATGCCAGGGGCTGCCAAGGGAATAAAATGGCTTGGGCAAACGTAGCCTGCATTGCCATACGAGCAATTATCTGAAAAATCACCTTTGTCGATAACCGTTACTTGATTCCCAGCCTTTTGTAAATAATATGCCGTACTTAAACCAATAATTCCACCTCCGATTACTACTACACTTTTCATATCTTAAATGATTAATTGCTTACTTGAATTTATAAAATCGCCAATTTGTTTTAAAGTCTTTGCCCAAAGATTGTTTCGTGAGAATAGCCCTAATCATTTCTACGGGCAACGAGTTTTCTTGCATAATACTATCATGAAATTGCTTGTAAGACATTTTGCCTGTGTCAACCAATTCGCTTTTCAAGGCCTTAAATTGTAATCCCCCAATCATATAGGCAATTTGATACAGTGGGTCATACCCACCTACAAACGAACGCCTTACTTCGCCTTCTGCATTGGCTTTTTCATGTCCAACTCGGTCGATTAAAAAATCTATACATTGCTGTGGCGTCCAATTACCCGTATGGTAATTAAGCGAGAAAATTATTCTGGCACAACGATGCATCCGCCAGAATAACATGCCTATTTTATCTTCTGGTGTCTTTGGGAAATTCATGTCATACAATAGCAATTCCCAATACAATGCCCAGCCTTCCATCCAAAAAGGAGTGTCAAACTGACGATACGTTTTATATCTATTCAGCATAAAATACTGTAACGAATGCCCTGCAATTAATTCATGATGTACGGTTGCTCTTGAAAAATGAGGATTATTTCCACGCATACTCATTAACTTCTGGTCTTCAGTCATGGTATTGGTTGGATAGGAGATAATGAACTCTTCACCGCCTAAAAAGAATGGATTAACTAATTGTCTTTCTGGTGACATCATATTCATTCGCCATGCTTCTTCTGCCAGTGCAGGAATACTTATTAATTGATTTTTCTTTAGGAAGTCAACCGATTCATTGTATAACCTCATCATTTCTTGTGGCTGTTGGGAAGGCTGGACATATTTAGTTTTTACGTATTCCAAGGCAGCTTTCCAATTGTCGCCAAAGCCAAGTTCTTTGCTTGCCTTGAGCATTTCAGCATCACACCAAGCAAATTCTTTATTGGCAATATCAACTAATTCTTCAGGAGAATAAGGTATCATTTCAAGCTGTAATCGACGGACGATTTCTTCTTTACCAATCGGATTGCCTACAATACCACTAGCATCTATTTTTTGTGTGGAGAGGTTTTTCCCTTTCTTTTGAAAATTAATAGCATATACTTTTAACAGCGAATCCAACTGCGCATAAGGTTGGGGCATCCACCAAGTAAACAAAGGGTCGTAGCCATTGTAAAAGCCATAAACAGACTTAATAGCTTTCTGTAAACTTGTAGTAATGCCTGCACCTCGCTTTCCCAAGCTGTTGGTTAAAGAGCTGTCTTTAGCTAATTTAGTGTTCAGTACAACAAGTTGCTTGGCTATTTCATTAAACTGAAAAGCCAATTTAGGAGCATCTAAAGGCGTTCCTCTTCTTCTTATTTTTTCTACTGCATATAGGCTATCAGCAAAAGGAAACCATTTCTTCAAGGCGTCATACTCTTTCTCTTCAAGCGTAAATTGATAATATTCTTCATCCAGATTCCTTTTGAATAAGATGTAATCTACTTTAGAACCAGTATTTAGTTGATTAAAATTGAGTTTTGATAATTGACTTTGATAGTCGGTAATAAGTTTTTTTAGGCGTTCTCTTCGTTCAGGAGAGTTTTCTACAAAGTAAAATCGGGAAAGTATGCCTTTGTCGGCATAATATTGTGTCATCACATTATTGATTTCACTACTTTGTTGATACAAATCTGTTGTAGAGATTTGAGCAAAAATGATTGATTGATAGGTCATTAGGAAGAAACCTATCAAAAACAGTCTGCGTTGTAATGGTCGATATCTTTTCATTTGTTGCTCAAATTATGGGTTCCACTTGTGACAAGTAAAAGTATAATTTTATAATGATTTGAAGTACATACATTTTATCAATAGATACCTTAATATTAACTTAATGAAAAGAAAAAGCCCTGCGTCGTTATGACACAAGGCTGAATTACAAATTGAAAGCAAAGAGGGTTCTAAACTTTTATTTTAGCCAATTTAGATAGCCCTTTAGCGGCTCTCCATTGGTCGTTTCCACCGAGAACATTCTGAATAGTGTATTTCTTAACATCAGATTTTACTAATTGTTTAGACCACTCTACCCTTGCTTGTGAAATGCCTCCTGCTTCTCTAGAGTCATATTCTGCATAAAAAGCTGTTTTCTCGGCATTGGTTTTATGCCAATTGTGCCATCCTTCTGGCTTAATAATGTTTGACATTTCGCAACATAAAAAAACCGTTTTGGCATAATCTCGCCAAGGTCTTCCTAAGTAATAAGTGGCTGCTGGTGCACTCCCTGTCAAAGTACAACGGTTGAAGACAAAGCCATAAGATTGATCTTGGGGTGTTGATGCTGCTGTAAAAAAGCCCGCATCCAATTTGCCATTTAGCTGGCAATGGTCAAAAAATGCAATGGCCCAACCAAAAATAAAATCAACAGTGCCTTCAATATAGCAATTTTTATAGTATTGTCTGGTGCCAGCACGTTTGGGATATAAGGTGTCTTGAAAACCTAGAAAGCGACAATTAATAAAACGAGCTTTGTCTCCATCTACTAACATTGCTACCGCTTGCCCAACTGGCCCTGCGGTATTAGCGAAGGTGATATTTACGGCAGTAAAATTATCTGCCACAATTCTAGTAGATGCTGATGTGGTAGTCGTAATTTTTATACCATCTGCCCCTACTTTACCAGAAAAATCATCAAAAGATAAAATAGTTTGCGACGCACTTTCGCCCACAAGCGTTACCATGTTTTTGGTAGAGTCCAGTACTATTTTCTCTTTGTAAGTACCATTTTTAACGAAAATAAGCACAGGATTATTATTATGAAGGGGAACTGCATCAAAGGCCTCTTGGATACTTTTATAGTCACCAGTACCATCTTTTGCCACCGTTAATTGCTTGGTAGGTGAAGCCAATAGTTCCATGCTCAGCATACAGCATAAGCAAAGGAAAACGTATTTTAAATGTAACATAACTAAATTTTAAAGAAACAGTTCTTCATACAATAAACAAACTCTCAGGAAGCCTTATATCTCTTATTTACTTTTAAAGTATATTGTTGTTGGTTAAGTATTTCTGTTTTGCAAAATTATAGAATTTTATCAATAAAAAATATAATATTAAAACTATTTAAAAGTAAAATGTTACTTCTTTTGAAGTAGATAAAATACTTAAAATAGTAGATAACAGCATTTTAAAGTTTTGCCAAAGTATAATGTGGGTTTAAAACAAAAGAAGACTCCTAATTAATTAGAAGTCTTCTTTTACTGAATATGAATGTTTTTTGTTAAATTGTAATCGCTTATATACTAAACAGTTATGGCCGAATCAATTTATTTTACCAATGTATACCTTTCAACTACTTACGACGCCAAAAGTAAGAGAATCAGGGTTCGTCCAACAGAGGGGCAGAAGGTGCCTGTTTTGTGGGTTAGCTGTTCTAGGAAACAACGAAATCAAATGCAAGTTGGTACAGTTTTCAGAACAGATGTTAAATTGATAATTTCTGGGAAAAGAAAACCATACTTAGCTGCCACTAAAAAGATTTTAGGACAGCTAAGCTTGTTCTAACCCGCCTTTACAATTTTCTTAACCATTTGTTCTTTCCCTTGAATTACTTCTATCACGTAGTTTCCAGCAGGCAAGTTTCTGATGTCTAATTTTTCAGAAAATTTGCTTCCAGATTTTTCGAATACATTTTGTAACATCACTCTTCCGAATGTCAAGTCACTAATTTTTACTTCAAGGTTTTCAGTACTTTCATTATCTAGTGTCAATAATACATAATCAGTAGTTGGATTTGGATATGTATTTAATGAACCCAATAGTGGTGTTTCTGGACCTGACTTTTCACTAACAGCAATACGGCTATTCATTTCTGTTGTTGGAATTACATTGCTTGTTGGTTTTACATTACCAGCTTGATTTGTAGAGGCTGTCTCTGTTGGAATCAAGAAGATAGGAGTTTCAGTAACATTTAATGTAAATTTTCCGCCATTTGCAGCCAAAGATGAAACACTCATTGAATCTGCACCCACTTTTAAGTTATATAAATTTGCTTTTGAAACATTCCCAAGATTTAACGTATAATCAGCAGTACGTCCTTTTTCGTCAGCAATAAACAAAACATAAGCAGATTTACCATTGTACTCATAACGATCTACCATTGGTTCTTGAGAGATTGTTTCTTTGTACACATAGTTACCCATTAATTTGTTTGTTTGATAAAGGTAATCTGCAATTGGTCTGCGTTTTTGATTAGGACCAATTAAGCCAGATGAACCAAACTGAATAGGGTTTTCAAAGTTGTCGTCATATATTTCATAAAAGAAAGACTTTTCAACGCCTAAACGGTTATACATCAAAGATGATCTTAAACCCCAGTCTGCCTGAGTAACATATTCGCTTTTATTGCCAATTGGAATTGCTTTTAATGGGCTTCCTTGGTTAAGGTCAAAGCCTAATTCTGTAATCCAAACAGGCATATCATTCGCATAATCATGAGCCATTTGAACAAATTCTTTCGCTGTTTTTGCTGCTTCTGATACTTCTGGAGCAGCACCACGAGAAGATGTACCATCTTGTTTAGAACCTGAATTATCAGAATATTGGTGGTAATTGATGATGTCCCAGCATAAATTAACGGTTCCATCAGCATTATAACCTCTGAACTCTTTACACCAGTCAATCATACCTCTTACATAGTCAGTTTTTGCGAATGCTAAACCAGCCATTACTACTTTCATATTAGGGTCAGCATTTTTTACACCAACGCCAGGACCCATTGTGTTTTTATGTCCATCATAAAAAGCAGATAAATTAGCAGCGTGTTCACGAGCAGTTTGGTAAGCACCTCTGCCTTTCCACCATTTGTCGCGCTCGTTACCACATTCCATGTATTTTACTACACCTAAGCCTACTTTTACAGTATTGATGTTATCAAACGTCCATCTTGGTTTGTCATAAACACTTAAAAGAGATTGGTCAACATTTTTATTACTTCCATAACGGGCAGCATATTGAAATGCTACTCTAGCTTGTTCAATATATGAAGCAGGGTCTGTAATAGACTTTCCGTATTTTACAGGAATAACGTTATAATCTTGGATACTTTCAGGATATGTTTTAACCAACCAAGTAGAAGCCACTTGAATACAAGCTAATACTTCAATTCCTTCAGTTTTACAACGCTCATAAATTGCATCATAATTCCAACCACCGCTATATGTTGGGTTGAATGTGTATTTGTTTTCACTGAACTCAAGTTTATCCCAATCTATGTAGTGACGGAAACCTGAGAATGATTTGATAGCTTTAACCTTTGTTTCATCAACATAATCTGGGTGATATGGGTCAAAAAAGTCCCATTCAAAGCCATTTACGCCAAAACCATCTTTCATTTTAATAGCTTTTAAAGGAGCCGCCGTAACAGCTTTTTTACTTGCTATGTGTGTACCATAGAATTCCATTTCTGTTGGTAAATTTCCGTATGTGTTGATTACCAAATATCTGATTTTACCTGCTGGAATATTGCTCAAAGAAAATGTATTTGGATTAAGAGGATCTGGACCTACCCAAGCATTGTATAAATCTCCTGTGAATTTTGCAATCTGAATTCTTTCCCAAGTATCAGTAATCACAGAAAGCGTCATAGGCTTATCTTGGAAGATACCCTGTCCGTCATAAAAACGAATACTTTGCAATGTCATTTGCTCGTCGTCAAGAAGTGGGTAATAAGCATCATAATTATCTAATATTTTTCCCCATCCTGTATTCACAGAAGCATCTAAGATACCGTCAAAAAGTTGTTCTAAACCATTGTTATTGTTGTTTAATTGATACCATCTTTTTGGGTTGATTTCTATTTTAGTACCAGCAATTACTGGTGCTGGAGGTACTACTACAGGGGGAGCTGGTGTTGGAGTAGTAACAACTGGGCTATCATCCACTAAACCTGTAGAAACACTAGTTGCTTCTAAGCCAAATACCTGTACTTTTTGAGGAATATTATTCGCAAATTTATGAATTACGATAGCATCTGCATCAAAAGGAGTTGCAACGATAATATCTACAAATGTTTTGTAAGCAAGGCCTTCAAACAAGCCTAGGAAAATTTTATTAGCACCATCTAAAGCATATACCGAAACAGGATTATCAGCGAAAGTACCTTCATAGTCATACAAAGAAACTTTAGTGATTTTACTGCGTTTTTCAAAAGTCAATCTTACGTCAACCCATTTAGAGTTGCCAGTCCAAACATATTCAACTAAATTGTTCAAATCATCATTCAACCAAGGAGTATAATCTTGACCTGTGTTTTCACTAGCTGAAATCTTAGCAATTTTAACACGGTCTGGAGCAACAACTGTAGAAACAACAGGAGCTGGAGTAGGCGTTACTACAACTACGGGCTCTGGAATGGTAACCGCTGGTTCAGGTGTTGTAACTACTGGTTCTGCCGGCTTAGTAGCTGCAGTAGTAGCGGCAGTGCCATATACTTGTACTTTTTGCGGAATAGCATTAGCATATTTGTGAATGATGATAGCATCAGCATCTAATGGTGTTTTTACCACGATGTCCACAAAAGACATATAGGCAGTACCATTAAAAGTTCCCAATAAAGTTTTAGTAGTTCCATCTAAAGCATATATAGAAACGGGAGTATCTTCGAAAGAACCTTGATGGTCGTATAAAGAGACTTTAGTGATTTTGCTACGTTTTTCTAATTTCAAGGTAACATCTACCCATTTGAAATTACCAGACCAAACAAATTCAACAAGACTGTTCAAATCGTCATTCAACCAAGGAGTATAATCTTGACCTGTGTTTTCGCTAGGAGTAATAGAGGAAATTTTAATGCGTTCTGGAGCAACAACTGTAGAAACAACAGGAGCTGGAGTAGGCGTTACTACCACTGCTGGTTCAGGTGTTGTAACTACTGGTTCTGCCGGCTTAGTAGCTGCAGTAGTAGCGGCAGTGCCATATACTTGTACTTTTTGCGGAATAGCATTAGCATATTTGTGAATGATAATAGCATCAGCATCTAATGGTGTTTTTACCACGATGTCCACAAAAGACATATAGGCAGTACCATTAAAAGTTCCCAATAAAGTTTTAGTAGTTCCATCTAAAGCATATACAGAAACGGGAGTATCTTCGAAAGAACCTTGATGGTCGTATAAAGAGACTTTAGTGATTTTGCTACGTTTCTCTAATTTCAAGGTAACATCTACCCATTTGAAATTACCAGACCAAACAAATTCAACAAGACTGTTCAAATCGTCATTCAACCAAGGAGTATAATCTTGGCCTGTGTTTTCGCTAGGAGTAATAGAGGAAATTTTAATGCGTTCTGGGCTTTGGCAAAAAACAGCAAGGGGTGCTATTAAAAATAGCACAAGCAAAAGTAAGCGTCTTTCCATTGTTTATTGGCGGTTAAAAATGGAGTGAATAAAAAAGAAAAAAATAAGATAAATTCAATAATATTTATAATTATTATTTGCCTTTTTGAAGCAAATGAAGAATTTATTATTCTAAGTTAAGAAATTAAGTTTGCAATTTTTATAAAAATTGCAAAAAAATATTAAAATTTTTAACAAAAAGTGTATTTTAAGGGCAAAAAAAAATGATTTCTTAACGCTGAACTTAATTATAGTTATTTTCATAACC
>NZ_JBWKYN010000050.1:0-32232 GCF_059423785.1 Arcicella sp. GW458-12-2-14-TSB2
AATATTAACACATTCTCAAATCTTCAATTATTTTATTGGAGTCTAATTCAATAATATTAATTCAATTTCAAATCTTCAATTGTTTTATTTGGGGCTATTCAATAATATTAATCCATTTTCAAATCTTCAAATTCTCAAATCTTCAAATTATTTCGCAGTATTTACTTTCTGAACCATTTTATAGACGATGGCGGGGAAATATCGTTTTAAGTATACAGCCATTACTTCAAACATTCCGCCAATGTATACTTCTTTTTTGTTATGCTTAACAGCTTTAACAATTCTTTTCGCACAAGTTTCGGGACTCATACCACGACTTTGGTTGCTATCCATTTTGCCATGAACATTTCCTTTTCCATCTAAGGCATACAGTGAAATAGGCGTATTGATATATCCCGGACAAACTACTGTTACCTGTATGTTGTCTTGCCAAGTCTCCGCTCTTAATGAATCAAAAAAGGCAATTAAAGCATGTTTTGCTGCACAATATCCACTTCTAAGAGGTGTCCCAATTTTTCCTGCTACGCTGCTAATCGCTACAAAATGACCTGTTTTTCTTTCACTAAAATGTGGAAGAATAGCTTTTGTCAATGCAACAGTACTGAAAAAATCCAATTCCATAATATCTCGGTAAACTTTGAAATCAGTGTCTTTTACAAATGAACGTTGGGTAATGCCTGCATTTTGAACAACCACATCTATTTGTCCGAAATAAGCCAACACAGTATTTACTTTTTCAGGAAATAGCTCAAATCGTAGCATATCCATTGGTAAAACCAAAACGTTTTCGGGAGTCAAGCCCGTGGTGTTAGCTACTCTTTGTAATTCCTGTTCTCGTCTGGCTGAAAGCACCAATTTTGCTCCTTCCTTAGCAAATTGATAAGCAAGAGCTTCGCCAATTCCTGACGAAGCTCCTGTAATCCAGACTATTTTATTATGGAATTTATTCATGATAAAGTAAATCTTCTGGGCGTTTGCAAGCAGTAACAGTAAAGGCTGGAAAATTGATTAAGTCAGTAACAAAAGCATCATCAATACTCAATACATATTTTCGATGAGATAACAAAACGGTAGGAATATGTTCTCTATCTTCTTGGTTACAAGTGAGTTTCTTTTCTACCTTTTTAGTAAAATGAATTTGTTGAAAATCTTTAATTGCTTGATTTTTGATAAAAACTAAACGACCTTGTTTTTGAAGCCTCCCGATGATAGCAATGATATTTTGACCTTCTTTGACGTTTTGATTCGAGCGACTGTACTCATTTAATAATTTTTGAGAAACTACTAAATGTGCATTTATATCAATTTCACCTTCTTTAATTTCTGTGTATTTGATAAGCCAATCTCTTAATTTTATATAGGCTGGGTCAGCAGGGTTTTTAAAACGACTGGCAATATTGTTATCAATAAAAATATCTTTTTTCATTGTGCAGAAGCAAATAAGGCTATATCCATTACATCCATTTCATAAGTATCAAAAAATCCCTGTGGAGCATTTTTGATTTGTCCATCCGTTGTTAATTCAATGGGATAAGTAGTAGTTTTATCACCATCGTTTTCCATATAATATAATTTTACATCTTCGGGTTGTAGTTCTCCCTTAACAATTAAAAGGCGAAGACGATTGATTAAATATTCCGAATGTGTTTCTACAATATATTGCTTTTCAGTTTCTTTAACTTGCTTTGCAAAATAATCTCCCAAAGTAGCCTGAATTTTAGGGTGCAAATGTATCTCTGGCTGTGAAACTGCTAAACAAGATTCATCACTTAATTGTAAATCTGCCACAATAATGGGAAGAAACTGACTAATCCCAAAACCTACATCTGTTAAAGAAGCTAAAGCACTATTTTCATTTACTTTTACATTTAATTCAAATCTTCCACCTTTCATCTTGTTAGATTCAATGGCATGGAAAAGTCCTAAATCTGTAACTGCTTCTACTAATTCTTGAAATTTCTCATGATTAGATTCTTCCCATTCAATTATTTGGTCAATGTACCCTTCTCCGTTGACACCTATTTTATTAGAATTTGGTTTTCTATAATATGTTCTTTCTGGAGGTAAACGAAATGAGCCTAAATAATTGAAGTTAAAAAAATGAAGATCTTTGTACTCAAATTTAATTGTGTTTAAGCTTTTTGTCACTTCATTGAATAGTTTATTAGTTTTAATTAAAACATTAGAGCTATCTAAGTATTCTAATTGATATTCGCCATCTATAATTGTCGGAATTATGATTGGATTATAAAATATTTGAAAAATGGTAGCTTCACGTATTAATTCTTGTTCTTTTTTAGAAGCTATTTTTTTCGCTTTTTGAAAGACTTCTTTAGTTATATATAATTCTATTATGGCTATGGTAAAATCGCTCGTTTTTCTTATTATTTGTATCTCTTGATTCTTAAATTCGATTAAAATTGGTTGTTCTGTTAGAGGATTTAATGTCCATTTTGTTGAATACTTTTCGTAATTACCTATGATAATGTTAATCTCAAATACTTTTTCTTTCGACTTCTTCCTCAACACATCATCAAAACCACCCATATTCACCAATTCACCATTTAAAGCAAAGTATTCAGGGAAATATTTGCTCTGCATAATTCCCAACAAAGCGTTAATCAGCGAGCTTTTCCCACTGCTGTTTGCACCCGTGAGTAAAGTGATTTTTCCAAAGTCTATATCTACTTGCTCAAAGCATTTGAATTCTTTTAATGAAAGCGATTTTATTAACATTCCTTTAGTGTTTTTCTTTATTCAAAAGTAAATAGAATTCACTCTAAAACAAACAAACCTCCTTATCAGACGAGAAGGAGATTTGTAAAAAGAGTTTTCAAAAATGAAAGAAGGAATAATATAAATATGTCGTTCCTATGGGACTTGTGTTGAGATATTTACCTACCGATATTTAACTCCTACGAAGTTATTTTATGGCATAACAGGCAAGCATGAAAAAGGATTCCGAACTCCGCACTCACAACTCCTCATTCAAGAAACTCCTCACTCAAGCATAGATTCCCATCAAATTCAACATAAAAGCATACTCCAACGCTATATCATGAAAACGCTTGAATCTGCCCGATGCTCCACCATGACCTGCTTCCATGTCTGTATGCATCAACAATAGATTATTGTTGGTTTTTAACGCACGTAATTTCGCTACCCATTTGGCAGGTTCAAAATACTGTACTTGCGAATCGTGCAAGCCTGTTGTTACCAACATATTCGGATAATCCTTTGCTTCTACATTATCAACAGGCGAATACGATTTCATATAATCGTAATATTCTTTTTGTTTAGGATTTCCCCATTCTTCCCATTCGCCAGTAGTCAAAGGAATGCTTTCGTCAAGCATAGTAGTTACTACATCTACAAAAGGCACTGCCGCCAAAATACCTTTGTATAAATCTGGACGCATATTGGTTACAGCGCCCATCAATAAACCGCCCGCAGAGCCACCATTGGCAAAAAGCTTATCTTTGGATGTCCATTGCTCTGCTATCAAATATTCCGAAACATCGATGAAATCATTGAAAGTATTTAGCTTCTTTAACAACTTGCCATCTTCATACCATTGTCTTCCCATTTCCTGTCCACCACGGATATGCGCAATAGCAAAAGCAAAGCCACGATTTAGCAAGCTTAGTCGGGCAGCAGAAAAATAAGGGTCTATCGAATAGCCATATGAACCATAAGCGTATTGGAGTAGCGGTTGAGAGCCATCCCTTTTAAATCCTTTTTTATACACAATAGAAATTGGTATTTTAATACCATCTCTAGCAGTAGCATACAGGCGTTCGCTGACATAATCATCTTTATCAAACTCGCCCAAAACCGTTTGTTCTTTCATCAGGGTTTGAGTTTGACTATCCATATCATAATCATACACAGAAGAGGGCGTCGACAGCGAAGTATATGAGTACCGAAGAATATTCGTTTCAAAATCTGGGTTTGAAGAAACCCCAGCATCATAGGCCGTTTCATTAAATTGAATATAATGTTCTGCCTGCGTAGCTTGATTGATAATACGAATATGTATCAAAGCATTGCGTCGTTCCTGTAAAACCAGATGGTTTTTAAAAACCTCCATGCCATCCAGATAAGTATCTTCACGATGTGGAACTACCTCTTTCCAATTGGTTATATCTGCACTTTGGCCTTCCGATACTTCCATTAATTTGAAGTTAATAGCATCATCCACGTTTGTTCTGATATAAAACTTATCTTCAAAATGCTCGATAGAATATTCTAAGCCCTCTTCTCGTGGATAGAAAGGAACAAATTGTCCTGTTGGGTTGGAGGCCTCTAACAAACGGTATTCTGTGGAGACACCATTTTGTTCCGAAACCGAAATGATGTATTTCTTTGATTTCATTCTACCCAAGCCCATATAAAACTGTGGGTCTTCTTCGGTATAAACCAAAACGTCTGATGCTATTGGCGTGCCTATTTCATGGCGATATACTTTTGATGCCAGCAAAGTCTGTTGGTCACGCACCATATAAAATATCGTTTTATTATCAGTCGCCCAAGCATAAGCTCCGCCTTCTGTATTAGGAATTTCGTCAGCTAATATTTCACCCGTTGTTAAATCTTTAAACTTCAAGGTATAGTTTCTTCTACTAACGGTATCTATTCCATACGCTAATATTTGTTCATTATCTGATATTTCATAACCGCCAATACTGAAGTAAGACAATCCTTCTGCCATTATGTTTCCATCTAACATAATCTGTTCTTCTGCATCTAAAGAACCCTTTTTTCTACAATACAAAGGATATTCTCCGCCTTCAATATACCTAGAATAGTAGTAATAATTGCCATCTTTTACTGGAACAGACTCGTCGTTTTCCTTCACTCTGCCCTTCATTTCATTGAAAAGGGCTTCTTGTAAGGGCTTAGTAGGTGCCATTACGGCATCTGTATAGGCATTTTCTGCATTAAGGTATTCAATAACTTCTGTATTTTCGGGTTCATTCAACCAATAATAATTATCTTGACGAGTGTCGCCGTGTAGCGTCATAGGATGTGGCTTTATCGCTGCCACAGGAGCTTGCATTACATCTGGATTCATTATTTTAATTTTTTACTTTCAATCAACTTACCCTCAAAGTGGAAACGCCAATGCTCAAAGATAAGTTTTTCATAGATAAATGAGACTTTTATCTATGAAACTTTCATCTTTGTAAGAAAGTTATCAGTCTTACATAAAACACAAATTAAATCTTGACGAAAGAAATGAAAACGATAGCCTATATACTATTGGTTGTTGCGGGAGTGATGTTAGTTGCTTTTTTTATTTGGGCTATTTTAAGTCTTTTTGAAATAGGATTAAGTGAAAAAACGCTATTTGCCATTATTTTCGGCAGTATTGCTGGTTTTGGCTTAATCGGTAGAGTGATTTATGTAGCAATGGATTCTTTCAAAAAAGATAAATTACGAAAATAGAGTACCCTTATTAAACATGAATAAAGAAGCCCTCGTGAAAGTCGCCAATTTTTGTGCCTATCAAGAACGCACCCAACAGGAAGTACGTAAAAGGTTATCAGAATTGGAAGTAATAGGCGACGAAGCCGAAGAGATGATTGTCTGGTTGATTGAGAATAATTATCTTAATGAAGAACGCTTCGCCAGAATATTTGCAGGAAGCAAATTCCGACAGAAACGTTGGGGAAGATTAAAGATTCGTCAAGAGCTAAAAATGCGTGGCATATCTGAATATTGTTTGAAAGCAGGCATGAGCGAAATAGATGACGAAGACTATATCCAAACACTGGCTGAAATCCTTGAAAAGAAATCTAAAGAAATCAAAGAAAGCAATCCCCTAAAACGCAAACAGAAGCTAGTAAGCTATGCATTAAGTAAGGGTTTTGAATCTGATTTGGTGTTTGACTTAGTTAAGGAAATTTCGTAAAGTATTAAATCTTCGAAAATAAATGTCTTATTAGTTCATAAATATTAAAATCAATATTAATTTCGACCTAACGATTTAATAGCAGATGTTCTATACTGTTTGTATCTACATGAATAGAAAACTTTGTGACTAAAATCATATCATTTTACCTGACTTCAGGAAAGATTACAATCTAAGACATGTGCTCAGAAATAAGTAATTACCACTATTACTTATACTACTAAGCCTAGCTCTGCTAATTTTATTATCTCCATTTTATACTACTAGAATTGTGAGGTGATTGGACATGCCCATTATTTATTAAAACCATACATACCACTAAGATTATAATTTTTATGAGTAACCGTTCAAAAAAGAAAGTCGATGTAAGTGTTTGCTTATATGGTAAGCCTTTCCATACAATTCTAGCCATTAAAAGTTTGTTGAAATATAGTAGAGAGCATATTAACAAAATCTATGTTACAGTAGAAAAGAACCAACCACAAAAAGATTCAAATGGGATGTACCTATTGAAGCAAGTTTTAAAAGATGAGCCAATAGTATACTTTAAACCTAAGTATTTTTATAATTTGGGGGAACTGGATTTTGAAAGAACTCGAAAAGATGCCCAGTATCGTTATCAAATTCCTTATCAATATGTTTTTGAAAACTCTACACAAGACTATGTATTGGTTATTCATAACGATTGCCTTTTTCATGATGACGCTGTAGGACAAATGTTAGCAACATTTGAAAAGGGGACTGAAAAATTAGCTGGTACAGGAGCGATTGGTCAGTGTTGGGTATGTCCTGCTGCTTTTGAGAACAAATGTAAGTCTAGTACTTTCGATCAGTATAAGCCTACAAAGAATGAATTAATTGAAATGATGAATCGCCATGATATTCCAAGAAGGGAAGTAACGATGCGATTAATCCATGAAGATAAAATTCATCCATTACCAGAATGTCGTTTAAATGAACATGCCGCTTTAATTAGTACAGCTATTTATCGTGAAAGCTCCTTGCCCAAAGGTAATAATGTTACGTTCGCTGCAGGCTGGGGCGGAAATGACTGGGGTACAGTTTGGTTTCACCAGATGGTAAATCAAGGTTATGTTTTTAAGCATCATAGGCTAGAAGATTTTGCAACACATTCGCCCTTTAACTCATTAGGAAATGGCATCAGTGCGTATTCTAACTCAGATATTTATTGGAATTCAGAAGAATTAGCCAAGAAACATTTATTAGAAAACTATAATGTTTCTTTAAAACCGAAGCCAAAGACAAAAGTGCTATCAGCCATTAATACTGTTAAAGTAAGTACTAAAAGAGTATTGGTGAAAACGATTAATCGTTTTAGAAATAGATAATTCTTAGCTATTGAGCGACTATAAAGAATCAAATTTTTGATTCTCATCATAAACACTTGTCAAAATAAAAAAATCACATTACCTTTGAAGTCATGAATAATGCAGCGAACACATACCGTACTTATTATTACTACTACGCGCAGTAGCAGTCGGTTGTGTTTTGACTAATCTTTTTGAAATTCAAAAAATACATATACACAAACCGACTTGAAAAAGTCGGTTTTTTTTGTGCCTTTTCGCAAGTTCGATGAGGTTTTTAACCAATGAATGTAAAACCAGCTTCCCGAATGGATTTGGTACAGGAGTATTACTTCTCGACCAAGCTAAAACAAATCGCAGAAATGCGTGCCTCAGGTATTGACGTATTGAATTTGGGCATCGGTAGTCCCGACTTACCACCCTCTGCTGAGACTATTTCAGCATTGGCAACGGCTGCTCAGAATCCTAAAAACCATGCCTATCAAAGCTATGTAGGTATTCCTGCTTTGCGTGAAGGTTTCGCTACCTTTTACCAAAATGCTTATGGAGTAAGTGTAAATCCTGTCAATGAAGTATTGCCTTTAATAGGCTCAAAAGAAGGTGTTATGCACATTTCTATGGCCTATTTGGAAGCTGGCGACGAAGTTTTAGTGCCAAACCCTGGGTATCCAACCTATCGTGCTGCTTCATTGTTGACGGGTGCAACGGTAGTGGCTTATGACCTTTCGGAAGAAAACGGATGGTTGCCCGATTTGAAAAAGCTAGCAGAACAAGACTTATCAAAAGTGAAATTGATGTGGGTAAACTATCCACATATGCCAACGGGAGCAAAAGCGAATAAAGCCTTTTTTGAAGAGCTTAGGGATTTTGCTTTGGCCAATAATATCTTAATCATAAACGACAATCCATACAGCTTTATCCTAAACGACGACCCACAAAGTATGTTGGCCGTAGAAGGAATGAAAGAAGTAGCCCTAGAATTAAACTCACTGTCAAAGTCGCATAATATGGCTGGCTGGCGTTTAGGTGTTTTAGTGGGGAAAGCTGAGTTTATTAATCCAGTATTATGCTTCAAATCTAACATGGATTCTGGTATGTTTTTGCCTTTGCAAATGGCAGCAGTAAAAGCATTAGAAAATCCACCTGCTTGGTTTGAGGAACTAAATGCTGTCTATAAAGAACGCCAAATGAAGGTTTTTGAATTAATGGATTTACTAAATTGTGAATACGACCATAATCAAGCAGGAATGTTTGTATGGGCTAAAATTCCTGCTAACTATCAAACGGGATATGAATTATCTGATGAAATTCTAGCGAAAACAGGCGTATTTATTACTCCGGGGGGAATCTTTGGCTCAGCAGGAGATGGCTACATTCGTACTTCTTTATGTGCAGAGGTTTCAGTTTTTGAGGAGGCGATTTCAAAGATAAAAGACTATAAGACTTCAGGACTTTAGGATAAAAGACTCAAGACCTAAGATAGAAGACTTGAAAGCTTTTTAGCGTAAAAGATTATTAAGAAAAAAGATTTTAAAAAATAAAGGCTCATCGCTCAAAGCTTAAAGCTCATTGCTCAAAGCTTGAAGCTCAAAGCCAAATACAAAATTATGACTATTTCAGTAGTTGGACTTGGGCTTATTGGTGGTTCAATGGCTTTGAGTTTAAAAGAAAATGGTTTTGCTGATACCATCATAGGTGTTGATAACAAAACTGAACACATTATTAAGGCATTAGAATTAAAACTAATAGACCGTATCGCACTTTTGCAAGATGCCATTAAGCAGTCGGATATTATTATTTTGGCTGTTCCTGTAGATGCCTTGCTTACTTTATTGCCAGAGGTATTAAATCAGATTACTGAAAACCAAGTGGTGATAGAAGTAGGTTCTACTAAAAAAGCGGTAATTGATGCAGTAAAGAATCATCCCAATAGGGCGAACTTTGTCGCTACTCACCCGATGGCTGGTACTGAGTTCTCAGGACCAGAAGCTGCTATCAGAAACCTGTTTGATCATAAAAACTGCGTGCTTTGTGATATTGAAGATTCTAAACCAGAATTGGTAGAATTAGTTAAGAAAATGTATGTGGAAGGATTAAAAATGAGAATTACTTATTTGGATTCTACTGCTCACGATATACATACTGCCTATATTTCACATATTTCGCATATTTGTTCTTTTGCGTTGGCATCAACAGTGTTAGCCAAAGAAAAAGATGAAGAAAGTATTTTCAATTTGGCAAGTACTGGTTTTGAATCAACGGTTCGTTTGGCTAAGTCAAGCCCTGAAACTTGGATTCCAATTTTCAGACAAAACCAAGAAAACATCATCGATGTGCTAGATGCTTATATTACTACCTTATTGAAATTCAAAGGGCTGATGATTTCAGACAGCTACGAGAAGTTCGGAGAGTACCTTACACAAGCAAACGATATTAAACGAATATTGAATAAATAATTTGTACTTATAGTACTCTATGTAAAATAAACAGCGTTAGTGTATGAATTAAAGTGTTATATATCAAGGTTTTAAACCTCGGCTGCAAAGACAACTCATCACTCTCAATTCACAACTCTTACTTAGCTACCCCAAAATTTTAATACTGAGGGTAGCTATTTTTGTAAGCAATTATCATAAAGTCTATTAGCTTATTTGCTAATACTTATAGCTATTAAAAATAGTTGAAAAAGATTTTTTTGTCCAAATTAAACTATTTAATGTCATATTTGTCTAACTTTCAAACTCTCTTTATAAACGTTTTGAAAGTTAAGCTATCACATGGCATTAATTGATACTTATTCTCAACCTCTTTCTAGTGAGCAGGTTGCCCATTTACTGCGTAGAACTACCTTTGGAGCCACGCCAGCTCAATTAAAAGAATGGACAGGAAAGAAAGTTGACGAAATCGTTATTCAACTTTTAGCAAGTCAGCCAACACCAACACATCCTACCCTTAAAGATGGTACAACTTTTCATAATTTATCATGGGGAAATAATGCTGCAACAGATGCTGATAGGAATACTTACGATAGCAATGCACGCAAACAATTAAAGTATTGGTGGATTGGATTAATGATTAAACAACCTGTTTCAATCATTGAGAAAATGACACTTTTTTGGCAAAATCATTTTGTTTCAACAACCACCGAAGCTTCAGATGCCCGATTTATGTATAGCTATTTGCAGTTGATGCGTAAATATGCTTTAGGCAATTTCAGGCAATTCGTCATTGAGGTAAGCAAAGACCCTGCAATGCTGAAATACCTAGATAATGACCAAAATACAGCAACAAAATCTAATGAAAACTACGCTCGTGAACTCCAAGAATTATTTACGATTGGTATTGGGAATTATAATGAAGACGATGTGAAAGCTGCTGCGAGGGTGTTAACTGGTTGGCGTACTATCGGTTACAGAGATATTACTAAGCCAGATATTGGAACAGAATTTAGAATTAGTCAGCACGATACTAAAGACAAAGTGTTTTCAACATTCTATCAAAATAAAACCATTAAGGGACGTACCACGGCCACCGCTGGAGACGAAGAATTGACAGAATTTATTGATTTAATCCTTGCCCAAAAGGCAACAGCGTTGTTTATCGTGCGTAAGTTCTATCGCTGGTTTGTACAAGCAGAGATTTCTGAACAAATAGAAAAAGAAGTAATAGAGCCCTTAGCAACCATATTTCGGAAAAATTATGAAATTAAACCTGTCATTGAAGCATTGTTGAAAAGTCAGCATTTTTTCGATATAAATCTGTTGGGTTCGCAAATAAAATCCCCTTTAGATTTGGTCATTGGAACACTACGAACGTTTAATTATCAACTACCCGACCCCTTAACAGACCGCTTGACTTTCGATAATGCTACTACTTACTTTTTTACTAGGGCACGCGAACAGCAAATGGAAGTATTGGAACAACCTAGCGTATTTGGCTGGCGACCATATTATGATACCGATTTCTACGAAATTTGGATAAATTCAACAACGCTTGCTTTAAAAGGTTCATTTACCGATATCATCGTAAAGGGTTCAACTTCTCTGAAACTAACTTTTGATTCCATTGCTCTTGCTAAAAACACCAGTAATCCTAAAGAGCCTTATGGCTTAGTGAAAGCATTAACACAGCCACTTTTCGCTGTTGTCCTTAGCGACGAACAAAATAAATATTTAGTAGAAGAAGTATTGATGGCTGGTCAACCTTACTACGAATGGATTACAATCTGGACAGACCATATTGATGACCCTAATAATAACAATAAAAAGACTGCCGTAAAAAGTCGTTTAGATAGGCTGTTTACCTACTTACTCCGATTAGCGGAATTTCAGATGGGTTAAGTTGATAGCTAAA
This sequence comes from Arcicella sp. GW458-12-2-14-TSB2, assembly GCF_059423785.1. Taxonomy (NCBI): domain Bacteria; kingdom Pseudomonadati; phylum Bacteroidota; class Cytophagia; order Cytophagales; family Flectobacillaceae; genus Arcicella; species Arcicella sp. GW458-12-2-14-TSB2. Next base: position 11,596 of record NZ_JBWKYN010000050.1, read on the forward strand.
TAATTAGAGAAACTACAAAATAACATAATCCACATTATCCTGATTTTGAGTAATGAAACGTAGAGATTTTATTCAATATACTGGTTCGTCTTTGTTGTTGCCATTTTTGCTAGATGGTTTCGGAGCCAAAGCACATACGGAAGCAACTACCCCTTTTATGCAGGAAATGCTAAAGGTTGCAGATGTGAACGAGCGTATTTTAGTAGTAATTCAATTAGCTGGAGGCAATGATGGACTCAATATGGTATTACCATTAGACCAATATTCTACCTATACTGCCAGTAATTTCAGAGGAAGTATTGCTATTCCAGAGGCTAAGGTATTATCATTAAATGGCTATCAAGCAACTGGTTTGCACCCTTCTATGAAGGGATTACAAACGCTATTCAATGAAGGTAAACTATCTATTATACAAGCAGCAGGATATGACAATCCAAGCTTTTCACATTTCAGAGCGAGTGATATATGGTTTACAGCTACAAATGCTAATCAATTCTCTACTTCGGGTTGGCTTGGGCGGTATATTGAAGGTAAATACCCTAATTTTGCGGACGATTACCCGAATACGGCTAACCCAGACCCTTTGGCTGTTCAAATAGCTTCTATTTCATCGACAGTATTCAATACAAGTTCTGTTTCATCTGCATTGGCTATTCAAGACCCTGATACTTTTTACAAAATTATTGGTGACAAGCCTAGCGTAATTCCGGGGTCATTGCCGAATACACCAGCTGGTAAATACACTGCTTTTGTTCGCCAACAGCAAATTTCATCAGTTGCTTATGCTTCGTCCTTGAAAATTGCCGCTGAAAAAGGCAAAAATTTGGTTTCCTATCCTACCTCAAATACGTTGGCAGATCAATTAAAAATTGTAGCTAGAATGATTCACGGAGGCTTACAAACCAAAATCTATTTTGTGTCATTAGGCGGATTTGATACCCATGCCTCACAAGTAGTGGCAAGTGATACCACAACGGGGACTCATGCTACACTGATGGGCAGACTTTCTGAGGGCATCAAAGCATTTATGGATGATTTAAAGGCACAAGGCACACAAGACAAAGTAGCTGGAATGACATTCTCTGAATTTGGGAGAAGAGCTGCCGCCAATGGTAGTTATGGCACAGACCATGGCTGGGCATCACCACTTTTGATTTTTGGCAATGGGGTAAAGCAACAAATGATTGGCAAAAATCCAGATTTAAAAGCCTTACAAAGTGGTAATATTACATTGCAAAACAACTTCAGAAAAGTTTATGCCGCTGTATTACAAGATTGGATGGGAGCAAGCGAAAGTTCGGTAAAAAATGTTTTGTTAGGGGTAGACCCAGCTCCGCTTCCTATTTTTAGAGCACCTGCTGTATTGGCAAACGAAGAAGAAATAGGGCATTATGAACTAAATATATATCCTAATCCAGCACAAAGTGAAACTTTTTTGGATTCGGAGGCATTCGCTAAAAATATGGAATTAGTAGTTACAGATGTGTACGGACGTAGTTTTTACACTCATCCAGAAAGACTTTCTCGTACCAAAATACGCTTGAACGTCGATAATATGCCAATGGGTAAATATTTTGTAAAAGTAGAAACCGATAAAGAACCTATCGTAAAAGCACTTATGGTTCAAAGATAATAACTTATCATTTGGGGTTTTTAAAAAGTGCCATAGCCAAAATATAGAGCAATGGCACTTTTTGTCAGTATGGCCCAGCACAAAGCTTTATTTATTTACGGTCTGTATATTATCTTGCCGATTTCAATCTTTGCCTTATTCTTGTTCTTATTCCACGGAGCGGTGGTATTCATGCCCATTTGTATGGCTAATCCAGCCATCAATAGTGTGAAAATGATAAAAACCCAGCGAAATATTTTTTGATTTTTGTTCATGAGTCGTCAAAATTAAATAATGCCTCAAAGATAATAACATATTGATAAACGATAAGTTTGTCGTAATGATGGATTCTAAAGCAAATCTGATTATTTTGCAAAAGTTTTGAATTACTAAGCAGTAAACCAACCTTTTAACGGCCGTCACAATATATAATAACCCTTGAAAAACCATGAGAAAAAAAATAAAATATTTTTTGTTTGTTATTGCTAGTACCATATTGTTTTGCTGTTCTAGTCCCGCTACAAAATATGAAAATGCTGTCGACGAAAGTAAGACTTGCTCAATGATTTTTATTGATAAATCAGTTAGTGTAAATCCAAGTAAGCAGTTCATTTATGAAAAATATACTAAGATTATTAATGAATTGATTGATGAAAATATCAAAGTAAAAGGCGATAAAATAGAAGTATTTTTTATCCATGAAAATACAGCAAAAGCTAAAGTAGCTGAATTGGTTGCACGTTCAGAAATGGAAATTTCAGAAGGAACTAGTGCCACAGATGCGGAAGCACAAAAGACAGCATTTGCGATGGAAATAGGTAAAGAACGAAGCATATTCAAGAAAGTAGTTATCAACCACTTAACCTCTCAAAACACTTCTACAAGTAAAAATAATACTGACATTCAGGCAGCATTACCATTGATTGACCATGAAATTGGTAAAGGATTTAAAGTAAAGGCATATTTCCTTTCTGATATGGTAGAAAGTATGTCGGGTACTAATCGCAGAGATTTCCACAAAACACCACCCGTGGATGATGCTTCTGCGGTAGGTTGGGCTAGGGAAGATGCTGCTCGTTTGCAAAGTGTTTTACCCAATATTAGCATGGCAGAAATTTTTATTGCTAAACCTTTTGAACCCACTGCTTCTAGAAAGCTTAACAATCCTGCGATTTCTACCTATTGGCAACGCCTTTTTTCAGAATTAGGCGTTTCTGGTGAAGTAAAGGAATTATAACAGCTTTGAGCTGTGAGCTATCAGCCTTGAGCTTTTATGATAGTACGAAGTAAAAAACTAAAATAAGCTCATTGCTCAAAACTTACAGCTAAAAAAACATAGTTATTTCTTTAGTTTAAGCTATCAGTAATTTATGACAACATTAAGTTAACTTCATTATTTAAAAACTAAAAAAAGCTCAAAGCTCATTGCTTAAAGCTTACAGCTCAAAAAAAAATGCTTATTGCCAAAATACCAAGTACGCCATCAGAATGGGAAAAATATTATGATTTACGGTTCGTAGTATTGCGTGAACCTTGGCATCAGAAAAAAGGGAGCGAAGTATTAGCAGATGAAAACGAAGCAGACCATGTGATGGCGATTGATAGTGAAACAGATGAACTGCTAGGAGTAGCTCGTTTACAAATGAATTCAGCTACGCAAGGACAAGTACGATGTGTGGCGGTGTCTAAAAATGCCCAAGGTAAAGGCGTCGGTAAATTCTTGATGAAATATTTAGAAAATTTAGGGAAATCAAAAGGCTTAGAAGAAATTATACTCGATGCCCGCATCAATGCCCTTGATTTTTATAAAGCTATCGGCTATGAAATCTATGCAGATTCATATTTACTCTTTGGAGAAATACAGCATTGGAAAATGAAAAAACAACTGTAGAACGAGATTTCATCTCGTTTTTATCGGAGACCAATTTTTTGCATGATTATTATATGTTGTTGGTATGAAAATTTTATCTTCTTGTAATATCAATTTAACTATAAAAGATTAACCATGAGGATATTAATTTTTATACTGATAATAGGCTTCTTTTTGACAAGTTGTTCAAATGAAAAGAAACAGACAATTGAAAAAACGCCTGTTCTGGTTGACAGTTTATCTCAAAAATTTCCATCAGATTTTAATGGTAATTGGGTTTTAACAGACTATATCAATGAGATAGAAAAAACTAAATCTCCTGTAAAATCATCCAATAAACTTGAAGGAGTTGTTGCCATAATTATTGGGGGAAATGTAAAAGGCGATAGCTTGGAAGTTCAGGCAAGTTGGAATAATCATGAAGAGCTTAATTTCTATGTATATCTAAATAAGCAGAACAAAAAGACCTTTAAGACCAATATCGTAGATTATCAAGATAAGTCAAACTATTATGAGCTTGGCTATGAGTTTATCGATAAAGAGGCTTTTCTATTTTTGTATCATTTTAACAAAACGAATGAACTCTTAGAGAAAACACAATTCTCTAAAGTAGCTGATTTGTCAGATAACAAGAAAGATGTAGCATGGGGGCTTCAATACATGGTAAATGATAAATTATTTACAGGGAGTAATTTATTGATTGATACTGAGAATCATGCTACAAAACTTAATTTTAATCCTGACGGTAGTTTAACTGGACATCCTACGTTTAAGACATTCCATATTTTTACAGACTTTATGGGTGAACCCAATAATAATCTTGATTTGATAAGTTTTAACCTTGCTACTGGTAGGCCTACCCAATTTGCTTTTAAAATAGTAAACGATACTACTTATTTATACACTACGATTGATAATGAGGAGGAGGGGACTTCGAAAATCAATAAAGTTAAATTTAAAATTGTTCGTCAATAGTTTGTCCAAATCAATTGATGGCATTACTTTGAGTCTTGCCATCAAAAAACATCTCAAAATAATTATCCACAAATATGAAATTGAAAGCTATACTCTCTCTATTCTTTATACTTATTAAGTTCTCTATTTCTTTAGCTCAAAGCTCTCAACAAGTTTGGAATGGTAAAAAATGTGCTGTAGTATTGACTTATGACGATGCGCTAAATGTACATTTAGATAATGCCATTCCTCTATTAGATTCTCTAGGTTTCAAAGCAACATTTTACTTAATAGGCTATGCAGATGGATTTAAAAACCGTATTGAAGATTGGAAAATCGCGGCTAAAAATGGTCATGAAATGGGCAATCATACCCTCTTTCATCCTTGTGATGCGTCTTTAAAAGGTAGAGAATGGGTGAGTCCTGAAAAAGACATGAGTAAATATTCTGTCAGGAGGATGATTGATGAAATCAAGATGAACAATATATTGCTAAAAACGTTAGATGGAAAATCAAAACGTACTTTCGCTTATACCTGTGGCGATATGAAAATTGGTGATACCTACTTTATGAACGATTTAAAGAATGATTTTGTAGCTGCCAGAGGTGTAAGGTCAGATATGCATAATTTACAGGAAGTAGACTTATATGCTACAGATTGTTATGCCATTAATGGACAGACAGGTGAACAGATGATTGACTTAGTAAAAAGAGCAGTAACATCAGGCAAACTTTTAGTTTTATTATTTCATGGAGTAGGCGGGGAGCATAATATAGACGTTTCGCTAAAAGCCCATCGAGAATTATTAAATTACCTAAAGCAAAATGAAAAAGATATTTGGGTAGCACCGATGTTGGATGTAGCAGAACATATTAAAGAATTGCAAGCGAAGAAGTAAAAGAAACTTATAAGGAAATGCTGATGGCATGACTCAAAATTATGCCATCAGTAATATTATTTAATTTACAATTCAGTAGAGTTAAGCGTAATGAATTTAGTTTTTATTGATAGTAATTGTTGAGAAATACTATGGATAGATTTATCAATGCTTTCAGCACTTGTATAAATGGTATTAGCAAGCCATTGAAGATCTCCAACTTCTATCATGTCGCTATCTTTTGAAATATCTAGAATACTGAGTATTTTGCTATGTTCATGACGAAGTTCGTGTGATAGCGTAAAGGATACTTTTTCCATATTATTTATCTGTTCCAAAAACTTTTGCCTAGAATCTATTTGGCTTGTAATATCATGAGCAAGGGCTAACAAAAGGCTAGGTGCACCAGACGATTCCCTTTCTACAATAGTAATATAGTTTTTGAACCATTTGAATTCTCCATTTTTGCAAATACATCTATTAACTAAAATATGAAAACCATCGTTGGGAGAATTTGTGAGTACATCAAGAAATTTATGTAAACTTGGAAGGTCATCAGGATGTACTAGTTTATTAAAACAATCTTTGTCAAGTGGGTCAAACTCATCAGCAGTGTAACCAATCCCTTTATAATACTGTTCGTTGGCAAATATATTCTGTCGCTTTTGGATGTCAAATAGTGAAATTGCTAATGGCATGCTATACAGAAGACGATTTATGATTTTACTTTTGATATCAGTTTCGAGATTAAAGAACTTTGTTTTTTCCATCTTATTAATGTAGGTATTTTAAATAAGTTTATTAAAGTTCACGCATTGATATTTAATGACCTTGAGATATTTCTCGTATATTAGATTAAATAAACATGTAAAATACTTATTCAGCTAGAGGTAATATACCTTGATATTTCCTAAATCATTTCAAGGACAGTATATAACTGTCCTGAAATGCAAGTGGTTAGGTAGCGGTAAAAAGTGAAATTTATAATGAAGTAGACTTTCGAATAATTATTTTATTTGCGCAAATCGAGATGTAGAATAGTCCTAACCGTTACTAACGGATTTAGAGTGTTCTTTATATCCATCCGTCTCTTTCTGTGATTCATTATGAACAATGAAGAAATTACGGTAACAGCTAAGACATTTATAATATCTTATATTGCTGACGAAAGGTGACAAAAATACTTTAATAATAAAGGGTCTGCTTATCCTAACTCCACTCAGTTTATTTCCACAGCTTGGGCATTTGTTTGTGTCAGTTTTTCGAATCAAATAATATAAAATCATAAATATTTGGCACGAAATTAGTAGGCTTACTCCTGCGAGTAAGTAAGGGGTTAAAAAAAAACTATGCATTTTGTTGGTGTGTTAGTAATAATTAGAACATCTTGTGTTCGTATAATTAGGTTGTAAATAAAAATACTGATAAAAAATAAAAAAAATATCAATACATTTCCCTTTACACGCTTTACAATCAACTAGATAGCAGTAATGAATGGTGCTTGAAACTATTGGTTAAAGTATGTAAGGATGTATTTTGTGAAAATTGTTTATTATATCGCTAAATTATATAAAATAAATAAAAATACAACGGATACGTTGTATAATTTTCTTGTTTTCTCTCATTCCTTTACTCTTAAATGAAAAAAGAGGATTTCTTAAATAAACTTGGTGTTAGAATAAGGGAGATTAGAAAGGAAAAGTCAATCACCCAGACACAACTTGCCCATTCGGTTGGGAAGGATCAACAATCTATTCAGCGACTTGAAGCTGGAAATATTAATCCAACGTTATACTATCTTTTTGAAATATCTGAAGGTTTAGGAATTTCTTTGGAACGAATTATTATTAATATTGACAAATAGTTTACGTAAAACCATACTATTAGGAAGGGCAAATATTCTTAAATTATTTTTGTTTTTATAATTCAAACAAATCTTGTTCAATCCAACAGGTATAGCGTATATGTTAATATACTTTGTACCTGTCTTTGGGCAACAGTATTAAGTCTTAATACACCCCAATTACTTGAAGATACCCGTAAAGGTAATTATAAAACGAAGGGACATCTAATCATATCTTAGCAAGATATGATAATATATTAACCATAATTAGTCTAAAGTGAGATAACACAATTCACAGAAGTGAAAAATAAATTATCTAGTGCTAAATTTTGACAAATGAAGCTAGGCCTATGTCTTGAACAAGCCATTCATCTGGTTTAAATGACATTCCCAAATTTTAGGTGATTAGCAATGGCGTAAATAAAAACACAGATGACATGACTTCTCAAAGCCATGCCATCTGTAAATAAAGATATTTATCGTTCAAACTACACCTTCTCTCGAATCTGGTAATCAGTAGTCTTCTCCGAGTTTCTTGTCATTAATTCACCAATAAAACCCGCCACAAACAACTGTACGCCTATAATGATGGAAACCAAAGCCATGAAGAAAAGGGGGTTGTCGGTTACATTTCTGAATTTTAGGTGGTTAGCAATAGCATAGACCTTATCGCCAATCAAATAAACAGTAATAAAACTACCAATCATAAAGAACAAAATACCAAACCCACCAAAAAGGTGCATGGGTCTTTTACCAAACTTCTGAACAAAAGTAATTGATAGTAAATCTAAGAAACCATATAGAAACCTTTCAATACCAAATTTGGTCGTTCCATACTTTCTAGATTGATGTTGCACTACTTTCTCTCCGATTTTATCATAACCATTCCATTTTGCCTGTACAGGAATATAGCGGTGCATTTCGCCATAAAGCGTGATAGATTTAATTACTTCGTTTTTATAAGCTTTTAGCCCGCAATTAAAATCATTCAAATATACACCCGACATCGAGCGAGTAGCCGCATTGTATAGTTTTGTAGGAATGGTTTTAGTAATAGGGTCAAAACGTTTTTGTTTCCAGCCCGAGACTAAATCGTAATTATCTTCTGTAATCATGCGATATAGCTCAGGGATTTCCTCAGGACTATCCTGTAAATCAGCATCCATCGTGATGACTACTCTACCAGAAGCTTCTTTAAAACCAACATGCAAAGCCGCCGATTTCCCGTAGTTTCTACTAAAGGAAATACCTTTTACAAAACTGTTGTGCTCAGACAAACCCTTTATAACTTGCCAAGAATTATCACGACTTCCATCATTTACAAAAATGATTTCATAGCTAAAATGATGTTCTTTCATCACTTTTTCTATCCAATTGCAAAGTTCAGGTAATGATTCTTCTTCGTTATATAGCGGAATAATAACAGAAATATCTAACATGTTGTGAATACGATTTCGGGATAACTAACGGAATGTTCTCCGTTGTATTTCTAAAAAATTAAATAATACGCTTTTAGTAGCGTTTCAAATTGAGCAGTATAGCTTTCGTCAAGATTACGAATAATTAATTCTTCTTGGGCAAGCTCTTTTTTAGCAAGCCCAAAGGTCGTAATAATTCTTAATATTTTCGATTCCTTTCTATGTCTTATCAGTAATTTTTTCTGGGGATAAAGTCCTTTCTCTAAAGCCAATATCTCTAAAACACTACTTTCATAGGCAGGAAGTAAAACCACAAATTGACCCGCTGGTGCTAATAATTGAATAACGGATGCTATTAAATCTTCAAAAGAAAGCGTATCAGTATGCAAAGCCATATTCCTTTTTTCTTGTTGAGACTTTAAGTGATTCTGAAAAAAAGGAGGATTGCTAATAATTAACTCAAAAGATAGACCTTTATTGCGTGCTGTAAAATCCTGAATACTTTGATGGAAAACCGCTATTTGCTCCTTGAAAATACTATCTTGAACATTTTCTAAGGCTTGTCGATACGCATTGTCATCAACCTCCACTGCCGTAATCTTAGCATTCGTTCGTTGTGCCAACATCAATGAAAGTAAGCCCGTACCCGTACCAATATCCAAAATATTTTTAGCTTCCGCTACATCGGTGTAAGCTCCTAAAATACAGGCATCAGTGGTTACTTTCATGGCAGTATTTTGTTGCTGAACCGTAAATTGTTTAAACTGAAAGCCGTTTATACTTTTTGACATTGAATATTGTGGATAATTTGCATCTTTGAAACAGTTTCAAAATTACAATAAATTAAGTACTGATATTAGTCATTATGCTTTTAAAGTATTGAAGCTGTTTAAGCTTTCCCTTTCGGATTAAACTAAGTCTTTTAGAATAGCTTGTTCCAAAATTTTCTCAACGTAGCGATGCTATGCTTCGTAAATTTTGAAAAAATCAATTCAAAAATACAATACTTTCACCTCAGAAATGGAAAGTTTAAACAGCTTCATTGATTTAATATCACTAAAAATCATTCTCATGAAGTCTATTCTTATCATTTTCCTTGCTTGCTTAGGGTTACTCAATCATGCTTTTGCCCAAAATCAAGAAGAAAACATCGTCTTAAAACAACCCAAAGGCGTTTTAGATGGAACATTGTTGTTACCCCAAAACACAAAGAAAAAAATACCAGTCGTATTAATCATCGCAGGTTCAGGGCCTACGGATAGAAATGGCAACAGTATGCTAAACATAAAAGCCAATTCTTACCAGTTTTTAGCAGAAGGTTTAGCCAATAATGGAATTGCGTCGCTTCGGTATGACAAAAGAGGCGTTGGCAAAAGTATGGGTGCCATGATGAAAGAAAGTGATTTAACCTTTGAAACCTATATACAGGATGCTGAACAGTGGATTGATACATTAAAGAAAAGTAATCGTTTTTCGAAAATAATTGTCTTGGGCCATTCAGAAGGTTCTTTAATAGGGATGGTCGCATCACAGCGATTAACCATAGATGGTTATATTTCGGTGGCTGGGCCTGCCAGAGGAATAGATGATATCATCATTGAACAGACAGAAAAACAAACTTTGCCAGATTCTGTTAAAAATGAAGTAAAGAGAGATTTTTCTGTGTTAAAAAGCGGACAGAAGCTACCAAAATTGATGCAGGTTTTCTATATCTTTTCACTTTTTAGACCCAGTATTCAACCTTATATGATTTCTTGGTTGAAATATGTGCCTTCTGAGGAAATCAAAAAAATAAAAACAAAGACACTTATCATACAAGGAACAACGGATATTCAGGTTGAAGAAAAAGAAGCAAAGCTATTGGCAGAAGCTAATCCGAAAGCCAAGTTGTTAATTCTAGCGGGTATGAACCATACTTTAAAAGATGCACCTATGGATAGAGAAGAGAATTTGAAAACATACAGCAATCCAGATTTACCACTTTCAAAAGGTTTAGTAGAAGGGATTGTAGAATTTGTGAAGAAATGATAAATTAGAGAAAACTTATTCATCAACATATATATGAAACAACGCTTACTTTCTTTGGATGTATTTCGTGGAATGACGGTAGCCATGATGATTCTTGTCAATAACCCAGGCGATTGGGGACATATTTATGCACCATTAGAACACGCCGAATGGAATGGCTGTACCCCCACAGACTTAGTCTTTCCCTTTTTTTTGTTTATTGTAGGCGTCTCCATCTCATTTGCCTTTCAAGGAAAAACAGCCGACCGTAAAACGATTCTAAAGATTATTGAAAGAAGTGCCAAGCTTTTCGGATTAGGGCTTTTTCTCTCACTTTTTCCAAAATTTGATTTTTCAGTAGTCAGAATTCCCGGTGTTTTACAAAGAATAGCTTTGGTGTTTTTAATAAGCTCTATTGTATTTTTAACCACTAAAAATAGAACGCAACAAATCATCTTTGCGTCGCTACTGATAGGCTATTGGTTATTGATGACCTTCGTACCTGTGCCTGATGCTGGAGCAGCCAACCTAGAGCCAGAACATAATCTAGGAGCCTATTTAGACAGACTAATTTTGGGTGTTTCTCATTTATACAAGGCCGTAAAGGTGTGGGACCCTGAAGGAATATTAAGCACAATTCCCGCTATTGCTAATGGACTAGCTGGCGTATTAGTAGGTACTTGGTTGCAAAGAAAAGATAAAGAAGTAACCGAGAAGTTGATGTATGTCTATTTCTACGGAAGTATTTCTTTAGCGCTAGCATGGGCTTGGGATGCCACAGGTTTTCCGATTAATAAGTCGCTCTGGACAAGTTCTTATGCCCTTTGGACGATTGGCTTGGCAATGATTTTTCTGGCTAGTTTTTACTGGTTGATAGATGTCAAAAAATATACTTTCTGGACAAAACCTTTTGTGGTATATGGTGTAAATGCCATCACAGTGTTCTTTTTATCAGGCTTAATTCCACGCATTATGAACATGATAAAAATAGCGATGCCCGATGGAGAAAAGGTAAGCTCCATTACGTGGCTGTATAAATCATTCATTGTACCTTTTTTTAGCGAACCCAAAAATGCTTCTTTGGCAGGAGCAATCACTTTTGTACTGATTTGGTTGGGAATCTTGTGGATTATGTACGAGAAGAAAATGATAGTGAAAGTATAAATAGAAGCATCCGAGGAGAAATCAAAAACTAAGGATTAAGACTAGCAATAACCTAAATCACCCCAAGTTCAGTACAAAAGTGTTGTATGTTTACAATACGGTAGAAAATTAAGTTGAGCAAAATACTCTAATTTTCTACCGTCTTTTAATTAAGTAGTCTGTATTAAATAAACGATTCACAATTCATCACTCACAATTCCTACTTAAAGTACTACAACAGAGTTTTCATCGTAAGAAACACCATTTGGAACAAATTTATCTGCTTCTGCATCATTCAACCAAAGGTCGTTATCAACTAAATAACGGAAGGCAAATTCTTTGCCTACTTCTAATTCAACTGATGCTTTAAATGTACCATCTTTTTGTTTTTTCAAAGCTGTAGGATTCCATTCGTTAAAATCACCTAATACACTTACTTGTTTTGCACCATTTACAGTTTCTGCTGGAAGAGCAAAAGTTACTTTACAAACTGGTTTACTTTTTGAATACTGTTTCGTTAAAGCCATAATCGTAATTGGGTTTTAAGATTAATATTTTTATTTTATGAAATAATTCAGGTCGATACTTTGATGTTATTATTACCAAAGTTAACACAAATATTCAAAAAAATATTTTATAATATCCTAACTACCAAATGATTAAAATATAATAAAGTTGAAATAATTATATTTTAACAATACTTTTTACTAAAACAAATTTTATTTTCTTATATCTCCTAAGTATTAGCACTTACTTTATTGGTCAAGCTGAAAAACAATTGGTAACGTAAATTTTACAGTAACATTTCTACCCGACTGTTTCCCAGGATTCCAGCGTGGCATAAGTTTTATTACTCTCTGGGCTTCTTCATCACATCCAAACCCTAAGCCTTTCAGAATATCAATGTTTGAAATGTTTCCATCTTTACCAACCACAAACTGTACATATACTTTACCACCAATACCAGCATCTGAGGCATTTCGAGGATAGCGTAGATTTTTCTGAAGAAATTTAGCCAAGGCAGCGTTTCCTCCTGCATATTCTGGCATTACTTCGACAGATAAAAATTCTGTTTCTACTTCAGCTTTTACTTCTACAGGGGCAGTACCTTCACCAGTTTTAAATTTATCTGGGTCATCTACAGGTATCGGTCCTACTTCTCCATCTTGTGTTACTGGACCAATCTCAGCATTTGTATTATTAAGTGTTTCTTGGTCAGGAGGTAATTCTGTGGCTTTATCGTCTTCTACAATTTCAGGGTCGACAAAAGTAATTGTTTTGTGTACAACTGTTTTTTCGGGTGGAGGAGGCGTTTGTTCTGGCTCAATAGGGATATCTTTAGGTGGTTCTGAAAGTTGGCAAGCAATAACATCTGCTATCACTTCAGTTCTTTCTTCATGCTTAATATTAGCTAAAATCATAGGGGCAGCTATCGCTAAACAAAATAATCCAATACCAATACCAAGTGCAATTTTGATTGATTTATGGTATCCAGTGCGTAAAAGATAAGCACCATAAGCTTTGTTGCGGTTTTGGAAAACAATGTCTTCCAATGTTTCGTCTTCTTCGTGTAATACTGTTTGATTTTCCATGATTGTTTGTGTTTGGATGTTAAACTAATTTTTTAGTTGATTTGATTTTTAAAAAACCTCAACACTAGATTGAGGTTTTTTAGATATTTACTTTTTCTTAGAAGTTATCACAATCACGCCATTTTTACCTCTTTCACCGTATTTCATAACAGCTTGTTTCTCTTCAAGAATTTCTATTTGTTCTATCTGATTAGGAGCAAGCTTTTCAAAGATACTCCTTGAAATTTCTTTTCCATCTAATGTATATAGGAAAGCTAGCCTGTTTTGAACATTACTTTGTTCTTCTTCAAACATTTCAAAAGTAATAGGAATAGTTAATCGGCTTCTTACAGCTTTTCCAGATTGATAAGCAGGTTTCCAATTAGGCATGTCTGTTATTAATCGTATCGATTTTTCATTAATTGTATCAGAAATACTTTTTAACATTTTAAGCTCTGAAATTGAGCCGTCTGTGTTTACTATAAATTGCAAATAGATTTTTCCTACGAAGTTTAGTGCGGATAGTTTAACCGTTAAATTACGTTGTAAGTATTTCGCAAAAGCACTCATTCCTCCTGGAAATTCTGCCGGTTGTTCTACCGCCGTAAATACTTCTGTACTGTCATTTTCAAATGCAGAAATGCCTTGACGACTTCTTGGTATCCTATCTTCTATTTTGAAGATAGGAATGTTGGCAAAAGTCGTGGTATTAACCACAATGATTAATATAAATAGAAGTAGATATAACCCATGTCTTAATACCATACTAATAATCAGCCAAACTCTTTAAACGATACGATATATAGTTCTACTCCCTACTTTTTCTTAGAGGTTATCACAATTACCCCATTTTTAGCTTTTTCGCCATATCTTACAATGGCTTTTTCATCTTTATAAACATCAATTTTTTCGATGGTATTTGGGTCTATTTTCTCTAATTTAAATGATGGAATTTCTGTGCCATCTAAAATATAAAGGGGTTGGGGCTTATTTTTCAATCCTCCTTGTACATTGTCTAAAGTGACTGTTATCTCACTTATCTTACCTTCAATTATTTTTTGCCCATTATCCTTATTTATATAAATTCCTGGATTATCATTCTTTTTATTATTATTCAACACAAAGTTGATAGGTACAGTAAAACGGCTATTTACTTTGCGTCCTTGATGCTCACCTGCTTCCCACTTAGGCACACTTTTTAAAACCCTGATGGCTTCTTCATCCAAGCCATATCCAACTCCTTTTAGTATTTCGTGGTCTGAAGTACTTCCATCTTGATTAACGATAAATTGTACATATACCTTTCCTGATACATTAGCCTTTTGAGCAGCTTCTGGGTATTTCAAATTGGCTTGAAGATACTGTGCAAAAGCTTCAATACCACCCGGGAACTCCGGATTTTTCTCAACAACTATATTCTCAGCAGCAATAAATACTTCAGGTGTATCCTTTTTAACAAGTCCTTTAGCTTCTCTAAGCTCCTTTGCCAAGGTTGGACTAATGATTAAAGCATCAGATACGTCAATCCCAGACTCTGCCAATACTTGTTTAGCAGACTTTGAAGGTTGAGGGTTGATGTTAATCTTTTCGATACCTTGCTTACTCACTTCCGAAATACTATCCTCAATATTAGCAATAGATTTACTAGCCAAAGTAGCTGATGACACCACTATCATTGCCATAAATAAGGGCGCTGTCAAACCGTATTTTAATAAAGCTGTGCTTGTAGATCGTTGTTTTTGTAACATATCAATGCGTAGTTTTAGAAGTGAATTATTGAAAAAATTATTAGTTAAAGGAATCGCTTGAACACCAAACTGTTCTTGAAAAAGTAGCATAGCATAATCAGCTTTAGAGGCTTCATGGCGACTAGCCACTTCGTCGGCTATAAATTCATGTATTTGTTTTATTGAACTTTTGTAGAGATACACAATAGGGTTGAACCAGTTGAAAATAGCGATGAGCTCAAACAGCATAATATCGGCAGAGTGTAATTGTCGGATATGAACAAACTCGTGTTTCATAATAGTAGAGCGATTTTTCAACTCTCTACTAACAAATACTACATTGAAAAAAGAGAAGGCTCTTTGATTTTTATCCCCATCAATCTTTCTTTTCATCATTTTGCCTAAGTATGCCAAGTTGCCTGCGAAGCGACAAATGCCCAAAATAATACCTATGATATAGGAGAGCGCAAGCATATCACCCACTGTTAAGCTACCCTTTGGCAGCTTTTGAGTAGGAATGTAAAAAACCTCTGGTGAATAAAATGTACTAAAGGTTTGTGATACTTGCTCGGTAACGAACCAGCTTCTTACCCATTCCGATTGCATCAACGGTATAAAAAAGGCCAATGCAGCCGATGCCACCAAGTAGCCTCGATTGAGGTTGAAAAATGTCTCTGTTTTTAATAATAATCGATAGAAACCGTAAAAAAGTACTAAATACAGATTTACTTGAAGGAGATAGCTTAGCCAATTCATAGCGATACATTTTGGTTTTCGGATAGCTTAATGATTAAAGAGATTGTTGCAATTATTTAATACTCAATAGTTTTTCGTCTTCAGATGTAATATTAACGATGGCATATCGTCTATTATTAGTGATTTTCATTTCATCTAATAAATCAATCATGTTTCGATATTTTGCTTTATTAGTAGACTTTATTACTACCGTAAAATTGTCTCCAATCTTGCGTTTGTAGTCAAAGAGTACTTGTCTGATTCCTCGGTCAGAAAAATCAGTACTTCTAACTTTTGGGTCACAAGCTAGGCCTTGATAATAAAAAATCTTATTTTGGTCATCTAGTACAACTGTCAAAGATTCTGAACAACGAACCTCCGATTTCTGACCGTCTTGATCAGGCATATTCAATTGCATAACTACTGGCTTAGCGAGGGTAGTGGTTAACATAAAAAAAGTAATGAGTAGAAAACCTAAATCTACCATAGGTGTCATATCAATCTTGGTAGATAATTTATGACTTCTCTTTTTTGAACCATTGTTTTCGGATGCAGATATTTCAGCCATTGTATTAATTGTGTTTTGATTGATAGAACGTTAATTTTCAAAAGTTAAAATTATAAGGTGTAGAATTATCGTGTTTTTGTTTCATCATACTTATCAACTAATATTGTAGAACTCGGTACGTTTAATATTTAACAGGTGTATTTTGGAACTTACTTAATGACACTTACTTAAAGCATTTTACTGCCCTTCTTCTTTCATTTTATTAATCATACTCAGAATTTCATCTGCATCTTTTACATCAATTTTCCCTTTTTTAGAAAAGAATGAAAACAAACTAGAAAACGAATTTTCAAAATAGCCTTCTACTAACTTTTCAGTGGCAAACGAGCTATAACTTTCTTTGCTAATAATTGGAAAATACTCATGTGATTTTCCATATGAGTTATGACTCACAAACCCTTTTTCTTGTAAAATTCTGATAATGGTTGATACTGTGTTATAAGCTGGCTTAGGTTCTGGCAACTCATCCAAAACGTCTTTAACAAAACCTTTTTCTATCTGCCAAAGTACTTGCATAATTTGTTCTTCAGCTTTGGTTAATTCTCTTTCTACTGATTGCATTTTTTCTATGAATTTATTTATGATAGATACCTCTTTGAATTCTTGATATAAATATAAAACTAATTTTTTAGTTTACAAACTATTTTCTTAGTTTTTGTTGAAAAATTTTAAAGAAAGTAAAAAAAGCTATTTTATACAAAGAGGACTTCACCAACTTTCAAGATTTTTAGTGTTTGATTAATTTGTCCTTCGTTTTCCAATTGCGTTAAAATTTTTTCTGGTTCTGATAGGGGCTCATCGGCTTGGTCGAAAGTGCCATAATGAAATGGAACCATTACTTTGGCTTGTGTTTCGTTAAACGCTTGAACAGCATGCTCAGGGTCTTGATGGTTAGGAGACATAAACCAACGTGGCGAATAAGCACCCGCTCCAATCATGGCTACATCAATGTTAGGAAATAAGGTAGCTACTTCTTTAAAATGGCTTCCATAACCAGAGTCTCCACCAAAGTAAATAGTTTTATCACCACTTTTTATCACAAATGCTCCCCAAAGCCTTTTGTTGGCATCGCCTAAAGAACGATTTGACCAATGTCTGGAAGGTAAGAAATAAAAGGCTAAATCATCATGGGTTTGATATTGCTGATACCAACCAGCTTCTTGGATTTCGTTATTAGGCATCCACTTACTGAGCAAAGAAGTCATTCTTAGACCCGTCAAAACAATTGCTTTTGGATTTTGGCTTTGTAATAATTTCAAACTGCTTTTATCACAATGGTCGTAATGGGCATGAGAAATCAAAATGTAGTCAATCTTGGCAAGTTTTTCTGGGGAAATTGGTAATTCAGAATGGCGTTTTGTGGCAGGTATTTTACCAAGTACAGGGTCAATCAAGATTTGCTTGCCATTCAATCGAATAAAAAACGAAGCATGACCAAGCCATACAATCATATCTTTTGTGTCCTTCAAAAAAGCATCATCTTTTATAACAGGTAACCGCCAAGTATCTTCTTTTTTGAATTGTTTCTGTGGATTCTTAGTGGTCATCCATTTAAAGACGCTCCCAAATGTAGGAATAAAAGGAAATTTATGGTTCATAAATCTCCCTTCATCGTCGACTGGAGTGCCTTCCCATGAGTCCAGAATGGTTTTTAAATTAGGATTATTTGTACGAGTTTTCATGACTTGTTTTTTTTCAACTTGTGTAAAAAGAATACCCCCGCCAGATTGTGACATCGTAGCGAGGGTAAAAATTTTATGAATGAACTTTCTGCGTTTCATACTTTTCTTCGAAATTCAAGCATAGCCTACAACTTATTGCTTGATGCTTAAAGCAATGTATTAATAATCATAATCCAATCCTAATGTATTTCTTAATTCATTCAGCGCAGGATTTTTCTCTGCCAAAAACCTAAATTTATCTGCTTGGGTATAAATCAATGTTTTGTTTTCTACCTCAGCCACTACTACTTCCAGATGAATCGTAGTATTATGAAGAACCTTTCTTAAATGATTAAGAATTTCTGTCCGTAAAGTAGTCGTTAATAAATCTACTTGAATATCATTATCTACTTCTATGTGAATCGTCGTCCCTTTTAGTGTAAAAGGCCTGTTCAAAATTACGAATTCGCTAAAACGTTCTTTTTCTTCTAAATGCCTAACCAAAGCATTCCATGCTGTTTGTAATTCTTCAAATGTAAAAGCCTTATTTTGCTGAATAGCAGCAGGCTGAGCGAGCGTATTGATAGGTTCTTGAGCCACATTAATAGGCTTACCTAGCGTAGCTGTACTTCTTAATTTACCAATTGGCGGAGCGATAGTTTGGGTTTGGGGAACACTTATTGGGTTAGAAGTTTGTACAGTGGTACTTGCAACAACTTCATTTGCCTTCGTTTCGTTTTCCTTACTCCCTAAATCCTTTCCCAGGCCTTCGCCCTCCGTAGCTGGTAAGGTGGCTAAGTTCAATACTTTTGAAATATTGGCTAGTTTCAATAAGCAAATCTCAACATGTAGCTTTTGATTTTTAGCCGCTTTATAGTTTAAGTCACAAGCAGAGCCGATGCTTAGAGCAGACGCTAAAAACGAATAAGGAGCTTTAGCCGATTGTGCCAAATACTTGGCTTGTACTGACTCGGATACTTGCAATAATCTGACTGTAATAGGGTCTTTGCAAACTAATAAATTACGGAAATGCTCTAGTAAACCTACAGTAAACTGATGACCATCAAACCCTTTTTTCAAAATTTCGTCAAAAAGTAAGAAGGACTCAGAGATATTACTATTCAGTAAAGCCTCTGTCATTCTAAAATAGTAATCATAATCCAGAATATGCAAATTATCCAGTACTTCCGAATACCTCAAAATGTTATCTTTTGAAAAAGTAACATTCAAATCAAACATCGAAAGGGCATCTCTCAAGCCACCATCTGCTTTTTGGGCAATTAATTCCAAGGCATCATTATCAGCTTCTATGCCTTCTTGCACAGCAATTTTAGATAAATGCTGTGTCATGTCATGAATTTGAATTCTATTAAAATCAAATATCTGACAACGTGAAAGAATCGTCGGTAATATTTTATGCTTTTCGGTGGTAGCTAAAATAAAAATGGCATACGAAGGCGGTTCTTCTAATGTTTTCAAGAAGGCATTGAAAGCACTCGTTGAAAGCATGTGCACCTCATCGATGATATAAATCTTGTATTTACCAGATTGCGGAGGATAACGCACTTGATCAATCAAGCTACGGATGTCATCAACAGAATTGTTTGAGGCAGCATCTAGTTCATGAATATTAAAAGAGGCATTATTCTGAAATGAACGGCATGATTCGCATTCGCCACAAGCTTCTGCTTCTTCGCTAAGATTCTGGCAATTAATAGTTTTAGCTAAAATTCTGGCACAAGTAGTTTTTCCTACTCCACGAGGACCACAAAACAAGAAAGCTTGCGCTAAGTGGTTGGTACGGATAGCATTTTTGAGCGTAGTGGTAATGTGCGACTGACCAACGACGGAATCAAATAATTGCGGGCGATATTTTCGTGCTGAAACGACAAAGTTTTCCATATACAAATGTAAGTACAAGCGTACGATATTTCAAATAGGAATAAGAGGATGTCGATTTTATGGATTTAGTTTTAGCATAGCATACTGATGGTTATGCCTCCAAGTCATGCCGTCAGTAAATAAAATTGCCCTACAAAATCAATTTTGCAGGGCAATTAAAACTTATAAAGTATGATGGTTTATCTTTCTCCCCAAAGTGCTATTACTGAAACCCCCAAAACTCTGTTAGTAATATTTAGATTTACGTTATCAACAGTATTGGCAAAGCCATGTGTATAATTTACATTGAGCCTTATTCCATCTATCACTTCATATCCAACGATTAGGTTTACACCTAAATCAAAACGGTTTGCTTTGCCTTTACTAAAATCATAATCATAGCTTTTACCATTTAATGTTCCTTTTCCATTGATAGCATAGGCACCATATATTCCACCTCCAAAAGTGAGATTCCTACTTATTTCATACAAGAGATTTACTGGAAGTTCAATATAATTTACAGTAGCTTTATTGGTAGTTGGCTTTTCAGAAAAACCTTTCTGTGAAAATAAAAGATTAGGCTGAAAAAGAATTTTATCAGTAAATCTACTTTCTAATAAAGCACCAATATGAAAAGTAGTGATAGCGTCTCCAGAGCTTGATTCATTTCCTGAAGTCACGTAAACATTGGCTATATTAGCTCCGCCTTTAATACCGATTCTGGTTTGGGCTTTTGAAGTAAATATGCAGGTAATAAGAAGTATTACTA
>NZ_JBWKYN010000051.1:0-32068 GCF_059423785.1 Arcicella sp. GW458-12-2-14-TSB2
ACTTTTAATTGAATTAATAAAAGGTATTTTTGTATAAAAAAAAGAATATAAATGCGTAAGATTATTATAATTGGTAGTTCAAATACAGATATGGTGATAAAAGCACCAAAATTACCCTTGCCTGGTGAAACGGTAATGGGTGGGAAATTTTTGATGAACCCGGGAGGAAAAGGAGCAAATCAAGCTGTTACGTCTGCTCGATTAGGCTGTCCTACGGTTTTTATCTGTAAAGTCGGCAATGATGTTTTTGGTAAAATGGCTTTACAGCAATTTGAAAAAGAAGGTATTCAAACAGATTTTGTGTTTACTGATGCAGAACAACCTTCGGGGGTTGCTTTAATTAATGTAGATATGCAAGGAGAAAATTGTATTACGGTTGCTCCTGGGGCAAATGCTTTTCTATCACCCGCCAATATAGATAAAGCCAGTGCCATATTTGAAAAGGATGATTTAATATTGATGCAACTAGAAACTCCCCTCGAAACGGTGGAATACGTGGTTAATAAATTGCATCAAACTGAAGCGACGATTATCCTAAACCCTGCTCCAGCCACTCCGCTCAAAGAAGACATTTTAAAATATTTAACAGTAATCACCCCTAACGAAACGGAGGCAGAAATCCTTACAGGAATATCTGTGGTCAATGAAAACGGACTCCGAAAAGCCGCTAATATTCTCAGAGAAAAAGGAGTTAAAAATGTTGTGATTACCCGTGGCTCAAAAGGAGCTTATATTTTATCTGATGAGTTTGAGGGAATGGTAGATTCAGTAAAAGTAGAAGCTGTTGACACCACTGCCGCTGGAGATTGTTTTAATGGTGCTTTGGCAGTAGGATTATTTGAAAAAATGTCGTTGAAGGAAGCAGTACAATTTGCTTGCAAAGCAGCAGCAGCCTCGGTAAAAAAGATGGGAGCACAGTCTTCCATTCCATATCGCAAGGAATTAGCTGTGAGTTAGTGAATGGTGATTTAATAATTGTTGTGAGTTTTTCCATGACTACTTTAAACATAAAACTATTGAAAACTAGATTGATGCACATGAAAAAAATACTATTATTAATTGCTTTACTTTCAACCGCATGCTGTAGCATTGCTCAGACGGCAAAAACAATTACCCTCTCTCAGAAAGACCTTAAAAATAAAATAAAGGGTGGTTGGGCTGGACAGACCATTGGCGTAACCTTCGGAGGACCGGTGGAATTCAAATACAATGGGACTATCATCAACGAATATCAACCTGTGCCTTGGTATGATGGTTATCTCAAAAAAATGATGTTAGAAAATCCCGGACTCTACGATGATTTATACATGGATTTAACCTTTGTAGAAGTTTTTGAAAAAGAAGGACTCGATGCTCCAGTAAATTCTCATGCCAAAGCTTATGCCAATGCTGGCTACGCTCTTTGGCACGCTAATCAAGTAGGGCGAAGTAACATTTTGAACGGAATCATGCCCCCACAATCAGGTTATTGGGAAAATAACCCACATGCTGATTGTATAGACTATCAAATCGAATGTGATTTCGCAGGCTTGATGTCTCCTGCCATGCCCAATACTGCCTCTAAGATTTCTGATAAAATCGGGCACATCATGAATTATGGCGATGGCTATTATGGTGGGGTTTATTTAGGTGCTTGTTACGCTTTGGCTTTTGTCTCAAAAGATGTTCGTTATGTGGTTCAGGAAGCGTTAAAAACTGTTCCTAAAGAAAGCAATTATTATAAATGCATTGCGGATGTGATTAAATGGCATAAAATGTATCCGAATGACTGGAAAAGAACTTGGTACGAAATTCAAAATAAATGGTCGCAAGATGTAGGTTGTCCAGATGGCGTTTTTGCCCCTTTTAATATTGATGCTACCATTAATTCAGCCTATGTAGTAGTAGGACTATTGTATGGCAATGGTGATTTTACTAAAACGATGGAAATCACTACCCGTTGTGGACAAGACGCTGATTGTAACCCATCTTCAGCAGGAGGAATTTTAGGAACAATCTTGGGCTATGATGCTATTCCAGCTTATTGGAAAATGGGCTTGAAAGAAGCGGAAGACATCGACTTTAAATATACTTCTACGTCTTTGAACAAGGTTTATGAAGTTGGTTACAAACATGCTCTTTTAAATATAGAACGTAATGGAGGGAAGGTTCTCAAAGAATCTGTAACGATTCCAATACAAATACCAGTAGCAGTACCTTTTGAAAAAAGTTTTGACAACACTTATCCTATCGATAGAAAGTATGTGTACAAATCTTTGAAAGATGAATATTCCTTTGATTTTGAAGGAACAGGCTTTGTTGTAAAAGGCGAAACAGCAAAATGGGCATCAACCAGTAATTATGTTTTTGAGATGGAAGTATATATAGACGGCAAACTGTTAGAAACAGCAAAGTTACCCACTTCATTTACTACCAGAAGACACGAATTGACATGGAAGTACAAGCTCCCAAAAGGAAAACATACGGTATCCTTAAAATTATTGAACCCTTCTGCTGAACACGATTGTAGAATAACAGATATTTTAATTTATAGCGACCAACCCAATAGTACAGCTAATGAAAATGTATTTAGATTTGGTCAGCCTATCAAACCCAAACAATAAACCACTCAATATTAGAAGACATGTTTATCATTGAAAATTATTCCACGGCTGTATTCTTCTGTCTAATTACGATGCTCTGCTGGGGGTCTTGGGCCAATACTCAAAAACTCACGGCAAACAACTGGCGTTTCGAGCTTTTTTATTGGGATTACGTATTAGGGATTCTACTAACATCTTTTATTTTGGCAATTACCCTTGGTAGTCATGGTGAAAAAGGAAGGGATTTCTTGAGGGATTTCCAACAAGCTTCTAATGAAAATATTGGTTCTGCCATTATTGGTGGCATTATTTTCAATGCTGCGAATATCTTACTAACCGCTGCGATGGCCATTGCAGGGATGTCTGTAGCGTTTCCTGTAGGTATAGGTTTAGCATTAGTCATTGGTGTAATTGTTAATTATTTAGACCATCCACTAGGCAATGGAATTCTTTTGGCGATAGGAGTAGGGCTTATCACGTTGGCAATTTTGCTGAATGCAAAAGTGTATCGTAATTCTTCAGAAAGTGCTAAGGTTTCAACGAAGGGATTGGCACTGTCAGTAATAAGTGGTTTGTTGATGGGCTTGTTTTATAAATACGTAGCCAATGCCATGTTTCCAGATTTTGAAGTACCAGAAGTTGGTAAATTGAGTCCCTATACGGCTATTTTCTTTTTTGCCATTGGAATATTATTAAGCAATTTTATCTTCAATACTGTATTAATTTATCGTCCGTTTGTGGGCGATTCGCTCAATTATAAGGCCTATTGGCAAGGGAGCTTCAAAAATCATAGTTTTGGGGTCTTAGGCGGAACGATTTGGTGTTTGGGTATGGCATTCAATATTATTGCTAGTGGAAAAGCTGGACCTGCTATTTCGTATGGACTTGGTCAAGGAGCAACGATTGTTGCAGCTATTTGGGGGATTTATGTTTGGAAAGAATTCAAGAATGCGAGTAAAAGCACTAATGTTTTACTCAATATAATGTTACTTTTTTATCTCTTAGGATTAGGAATGATTATTTTGGCTAGATAACAATAAGTAATCCTCTGAATAGGCTAGTAAATAGCCTATTCAGAGGATTATTTTAACAAGTTTCACTCACTACTTTAGTATCCATACCTATTCCAATTTATACTTATTGATATCGATATTAGGAGTAGAGTATATCTTGCCTTCATCTGTGATAAGTATCGCTTTATAGGCAGGGTATTTTTTTAAAAGAGCAAGCCCAAGGTCTTTGCCCAACACCATTACAGATGTACTAAAACCGTTGGCCATTTCGGCACTAGGTCCCAAAACGGTTACACTGCATAATCCAGTAGCTGGATACCCCGTCACTGGATTGATAATATGAGCATATCGCTTGCCGTTGAAAATAACATATTTTTCATAACTTCCAGAAGTTACTACAGCACTTTTGTAGAGCGGTATAACAGCGAATATCGTGTCTTTATGGATTGGATTGGTTATACCTACGCCCCAAGGTTTGCCATTGGGTTGCTTCCCCCAAGTACTCATATCGCCTGAGCCGTTTACTATACCAGCCTTAATGCCTTTGGCTAGCATCATATCTCTACAACGGTCGGCAGCATATCCTTCTCCCAAAGCTCCAAAGCCAATTTTCATGCCTTTTAGCTTTAGGAAAATAGTAGAGTTCTGGGAGTCTAATATAATATTACGGTATCCAACTTTTTCAACTGATTTCTTAATGACCTCAGGAGTTGGCATTTGTGTCATTGAGCCATCAAACTTCCAGATTCTATCCATCGCTGCAAAGCTAATATCAAAAGCTCCATTGGTTATTTCAGAAAAATGGATGGCTCTTTCTGTCAATCGAAATACTTCTGGGTCAACTTTTACGGGTGCAATCCCTGCATTTCTGTTTACTTCCGAAATCTGAGTATCGCTTTTCCAGTCGGAAATAAGATTCTCTATCCGTGTTATTTCAGCGATGACGGCATCTATATTTTCCTCAGCCGATAACGAATCTTTAGCCACTATTGTAATATCAAATCGACCTCCCATCAATTTTACCGTCCTTTTTCGCAACACTTGTGCTGTGCTACCAAAACTTAGCAAAAGAAGACATATCAATATTTTTTTCATATTTCCTTTCCAGTTATTTAATAACAGTCCATTAGTATCTGGCTTCTAGACTGATAAAAGCTAACATCATTACCAAGTTGTGATTGACAGATTTCATCTATAATTTCAATAACACCTTTTTGCATTGATAATGACCCACACAACATTATTACTCCTTTTGAAGCCAATGTTTGGGCGATGAAATCCCTATCTCTAGCAATCAACTCGCCAATGTATTGTTTATTAAGTTCCGTTTCTCGTGAGAAAGCAGTATGAAACTGGATGAGACCTTTATTTTCTAAAGATGACTCTAAAATAGGAGCATATTTTTCTAAAGAAATTTGCTGTCTAAAACCTCCGTAAAGATAACAAGGAACCTTTCGCTTATTCTGGCTAATCATTCCTAAGAAAGGAGCAATACCTGTTCCATTACAAATCATCACTACACTAGTTGCCTTTTTAGGAAAATGGAAATGCTTATTTTGGATAACACGTGCTTGAATAGTTTCTCCCGCCTTTAGTCTATGCAAAAAGCCAGAACCTAGTCCTTCAGGATGAAGTCTCACACTTAGCTGTATCTGCTTTTCACAAATGCCAACAGAATAAAGTCTTTCCCGATGATCATTTGCAGGATATATTGCCAATAAGTCGCCAGATTTGGCACGCAATTTTCTTTTAGCTTCAAAACGAATTAAAAATGTATCATCAACAGACTTCTCAGAAGTAGTGTCCATCACTTCAAAAGCTTCTAGCGATGCTGGCTCTGCTTTTACCATTTTTGGTGAAAGAGGAATACCTGCTTGTTGTGACCAAGCCTCAGCCCAAATACTAAACTCCTGTTCTGATTTGTCATTGATAGTATGCACATCAACCAATGGCTTAGCCCACTGCTGATGCAATAACCAATGGTTTACTTCGAAAGCAAACTTACAAAAATCTGGATAAGCATGCGAACCAAAACCTACTACTGAAAATTGTACTGACTGATTTTGAGGGTATTGTTCGAGCAACGATTTGAATTTTTGAGCATTACTCGGCGCTTCTCCTAGCCCGTAGGTAGAGGTAATAACAAGTAGTTGTTCAGCTTTTGGGAAAAGAGCATAATGATTCATATTTCCCATAAAAACAGTTTTCCCTTGACTATCCAGTTCATTATAAACAGCTTGAGCAAAACGGAAAGTGCTACCATTTTCAGAACCAACCAAGATGATGAAATTACTTTCTTTGGCTGAATATTTATTTTTAATAGACGTAGCTCTTCGTTTCCAAGTAATACAGAATCCTGAATAAATAAAAAAGAGAATATTAGCAGACGCCAAGGCTAAAATAATTGCCCAAACAATATTGATATTACCAGTATGTATCGATAAACTTAAGTCGGCAAGTTGCTGTGAGGTAGGGTATACTACTTGACTGAGTACATCTCCCGTAATTTGATTGACAGCGAGTTCTCTATCTTTAAGTTTGATGACATAATACTCTTCTACATCTTCCGAAAAAGGAAACTCAATACTCTTTACTGCTGAAAGCTTGATATTTTTAAATAAAGTAAAATCTGCTAGCTTTTGTGCTGGTTGCGTTTTGATGTCATCTATGTTTACGTCAAGATTTACTTTAGGAGCCTCTTTGCTCCCAAATCTGTTCAGCGATAAATGTGCGCCTGTAAAAGCAATGATAATAATCGGTATAATGGCCCACCTGCTTAGTACTACGTGGTAATATTGAGCAAAGTCTTCGCGAACAATACGCATAAATATTCGCTTGATACCACGTTGCCTTTGAATTAATAACATCAGCCCCGAAAGCGTAATTAATAATAGGATAAATGAGGTAAAGCCCATTATTAAACGACCCGTTTCATGCAAAAAAAGTGAGCGGTGTAAGGTAGTTGTCCATTGAAAAAAAGCATTCTTTTCTCGGTAATCACCCAACAGTTTACCCGTTAATGGATTTACATAAGCATGGATATTTTTACCATCCGCATCGCTACCATTTATGCTCACTACATTATTCGGTTCGACCGTTAGTTCAATAAGGTCTGGATAGTTTGTTTTAAGAATTGGAAGTGTCTGAGCAAGCGTAATCTGTGAAAAATCATTAACCCGATAGGTATTAGTAGGATTGACTACGGGTTCAAAGGCCAAAATAAGACCCGTCACAGCAGCTAAGGTTAAAAATAGAAAAGAAGATACAGCCAATACTAAGTGGCTGTATCTCCAAAGAGAAATTATCATAAATATCTACTATTGGTTAGCGCTAAAACGCACGTAACGGATATATCCAGTACCTTCGCTTTTAGCAGAAAGGCTTTCGGTTGTCAGTGGGATTTCTAAGTCTTTTACATAATAAGGCTTATCTTCTACCGCTGTTTCGAAGCGCAATTTATAGTTTGAATTAATGGTGGCATTGTCCAATTCTAATACCACAACACTTCTATCACCTCCCGTTACTGATGCTCCAGTAATGGCACTAATATTAGTTGGTTTTTTAGCAAAAGCTTTATGCCATTCTTTTAAATTTCGATACCATTTTTTATCAGAACCAAGTACATACAATGTTTTTTGATAATTATCTTTCGCATCTACAAGCGAAACAACTAAATAGGCTCCTTCACCCATATAGTTTGTCATCTGAATCATACATTTGTACTTGCTGGTACCTGTATTTTGTGCCGATGTTGCTAATGAAACAAAAAACATTAGCACAAGGAGTAAGGTTGCTTTACGAAATAATTGCATAGTTTATTTAAGAAAATTAATGGAAATTTTAGCTTTAGAAAGTGTTTCATTTTCACTCGCTAAGTCAAAAGCTGTTTCTTTAAAATTAGTCTGAGCATCCTTTCCTGCTCCAATTGACACCAAATATTTAAGGATATTATCATCTTTGGCAATCATCGCAGCTTTATGTAATGCTGTAATTCCTTCGCTATTTTTAGCGTTGATATCAATACCCAAAGGTTGAAGACGTTTCAAGAGGGATAAGTCGCTTTTAGCTACGGCCAAGTGATAAAGCGTATTTCCATTTTTTTGTGGTGCTAATACGTTCAATCCCTTTGCTTGTAATAGCTTTAGTTTTGTTTCAAAATCTTCTGGTTTAGGGCCATTCGGACCTCTTCCTTCGCCACTACTATATGATAAAATAAGGTAAGCTGCCAAATTGTCGCCATTCTTATCTGCAACCTGTATAGAAGCCCCTTGGTTAATCAGATAACGAACTACGTCAGGAGAGTTACTACGCACAGCCATTGCCAATGCTGTAACACCTTTTTGATTACCTTGGTTGATGTTTTTTACTTTTGGAAGTAACAACGCTAATACTGTAGTATCACGGCTACCAAGTGCGGCAGTCATAAATGCCGTATTCCCTTCGCTATCTGCTTGGTTAACGTCAGTTCCTTTGCTCAAAAAATATTGAATAATATCGTGTTGCTTCGGTTTTCTAACAATAAAATGCAATGCATTTTCCCCATTTTTATTCGTTGCTGTTGGTTTTAGCTTCAAGCTTTCTAAGTACTGAAATGTCTCTATTGTATTAGCGCCTTGACGTGTACCTTGTGCCGCCATAATCATGGCATTATCTGTAGCAGGGACTCCTTTTTGTAAAAGAGCCTTTAAGATTTCAATATTACCACTTCTGGCTGCATAACTGAAAGCATTATTTCCATTAGCGTCAGTGCTTTTTAAATCTAGCCCTTTTGAGATGAAATAGTTCGTCAATGTAAAGTCTTTATCATTGGCAACCACTAATAATAAAGCATTCGCTCCCTCGTTGGTTAAATCTTTCTTTAAATTAGCACCTGCTTTCAAACATAAGTCAAAAATTTGTGTATTCGTCTGACCAGCAGAAGCTGCAAAATTAAGAGGTGTTGCTCCATGACTATCTTCAATATCAGCTTTTGCACCTTTCCCTATTAAATACTCCATAATTTCCACATTACCAGTAGAAGCTGCCCAGTGTAAATAGGTACGGCTATCATGCGTTATCTTTGTAATATCGTTACCAGGCTGAGACAGAAGATATAGAATTGTTTCATTGGGCACTTTTGCATTAATAGCCATTACCACGGGGTCAAAACTTGCTCCATTGAGTTGAGCAGGATTATTCCCTTTTTCCACCTCTGCTTTTACTGTACTCACTGTTGGTTTACTTCTCCAAAACGATTGCTCTAACAATGTGTTTTGTTGAGCTTTTGCAGCAAACGTCAATAAAGTTATTGCCACAATAAATAATTTTTTCATAATGAATAATGTTGAATTAAAGTAGTTATAATTGATACTAAATTGTTCACTAAATCTTTAGATTTTTTGAAAAGCAAAAGGTTTAGTGTATGCTAAATATTGGTCTTAATTAATTGGGTAATTTCAGGTTGATAAAGTGAGGGGCAAGTTTTGCAAGTATGAACGCAATGTAATATACGTTTTATGCGTAACCATAACTTTGCATTTAGATATTAGTACTTCTACTTGCAATAATCTTATGACATATTCTTGTACTTTCTTCATTTTATCTATTTTTACAGACGTCTTATTTAGACTGATTATAAATTAAAGCAAAGATACTACCCACTTCCTTTACAAGCCAAGAGAAATGTCAGAAAATTTGAGATTCTTCTTAGTTTTATGTGTGAATACTCTTCCAAATAATCAAGGCTAATTTTTTAGCCTTGATTTGTACTGTTAATTATTTGATAAGTCCTTTTTGATAAAGGAACTAACAAAATAACAAATCCCTTTGCTTAAACAAGTCACTAGTTTAGTAGAGGGATTTGTCTTATGAACAAAAGTATAATTTTAATTAATCAATTAAAACTTTATCAAGCGAAACAAAATCATCGATTCTTCGATAGTTTGATTTGCTTTTGTCAGACCACGTCTCGTCTTCTCTCAGAACTGTCTTCTCCTTAATCAAAAATATAGTCTTCTATCAATATATTCTGACCATCGCATATACTTTGATATTTTTGAGAACGTCAAAGCAATAGATAGAATTCATTTATTAGGAAGAACTACTTAATAATCAGACATATAGATATAGCATTTACAGTAATGATACGGCCTGCTTATATTTTTTCTTGAATTTATTAAAGTTTAAGTTGTTCAAGTTATATTTTATTGATAACTTTGCTAATATTAGTTATATGTAATAGAAATTGTGTATAATTAACACAATTCAAATGTGTTTAATTTTTGTTTTTTGGTAGAAAATATTTTTTTGCGCTATGTGTTCTACTGTGTTATATACTTATCTTGTTTTAGTTATATTGTTTGTTCATAAATTTATTTACTATAATTAAGCTTTTACTATTATTAAAATATCATTTAAAAGAAGTTGCTAGTAAAGCCCGACAATCATTTGTGATTAGGGCATATTTTTAAAAATATTTTTTTGCGTACACTGTTCTAGTGTGTTATAGATTTATATTGTTTTGGTTATTATAAACTTTCAGTTAAAAATGAGAAAAAATAGGAAAATATCTCAAAGTAAAAAGTATAAATATATGCGAGTATGTTTGTTGTATTTCTTGATTTTTCCTGCAATAATTAGTTTTGGTCAATCACAAACAAAGAAGACAGAAACGGGGAAAAAAATCAGTCCTTATTTATTCGGATTATTTTTTGAAGATATCAACTACGCTGCTGATGGAGGATTATATGCCGAATTGATACAAAATCGCTCGTTTGAATACAGCCCAACTGACCGAACAGATTGGCACTCACTTTCTTTCTGGGAATACACTACTCCGGGGTATTCGTATGGCTCACTTAATGTTGAAACCAGTACTCCTGTGCATCCCAACAATCCACATTATGCGGTATTGAATATTGAGCACGTTGGAGAAGCAGGTGTTGGCGTAAAAAATCATGGGTTTGAAAATATCGTAATAAAACAAGGTGAAAAATATTCTTTTTCAATGTTTGCACGTCAGCTTTCATCAAACCCCATTGCTATTACAATTAGCCTGCAAACGCCAAAAGGGAAAGTAGTTGCCGAAAGTAAAATAAATATTAACACTAAAGATTGGAATAAATATACTGCTACGCTTACAGCTTCAGCGAGTAACGACAGTACTTCATTAGTTATTTTGGCTACTACAAAAGGAAAAATAGCCTTAGATGTTGTATCACTTTTTCCTGAGAAGACTTTCCTGAATCGTCAGAATGGGCTACGAGCAGACTTAGCTCAATTATTGGCAGATATGAAACCATCTTTCATTCGTTTTCCAGGAGGGTGTCTTGCTCATGGCGATGGACTAGGAAATATGTATCGTTGGAAAAATACGGTAGGTCCAATAGAACAACGTGTAGAACAAAAAAATATCTGGGGATATCATCAAACGGCAGGTTTGGGATATTATGAATATTTTCAGTTTTGCGAAGACATAGGTGCAAAACCACTTCCTGTATTGCCCGCAGCAGTTAGTTGTCAGAACTCAGGAGGTACTTGGCGTATTGGTGGGACAGGACAAAAAGCCTTGCCAATGGATGAAATGCAGGAGTATATTCAAGAAGTGCTAGATTTAATAGAATGGGCAAATGGCCCTGCAACATCTACGTGGGGAGCAAAGCGTGCGGCGGCTGGTCATCCACTACCATTTAATCTTGAATTTGTAGGAATAGGGAAT
Source organism: Arcicella sp. GW458-12-2-14-TSB2 (assembly GCF_059423785.1). Lineage (NCBI taxonomy): Bacteria > Pseudomonadati > Bacteroidota > Cytophagia > Cytophagales > Flectobacillaceae > Arcicella > Arcicella sp. GW458-12-2-14-TSB2. The sequence goes on from NZ_JBWKYN010000051.1 coordinate 11,292, forward strand.
GAAGATAAAATTACGCCAGAATTTGAGGCTCGCTTTAAAATGATTTATGATGCTGTAAGAGCGAAGCATCCAGAAATTACTGTTATTGGTACTTCTGGACCATTTTCTGACGGAGAAGATTTTGATAAGGGATGGCAAGTTGCTAGTAATAGCAATGTTCCGATGATTGATGAACATTATTATAAAGACCCAAAGTGGTTTCTTTCAAATATGAATCGCTATGATACTTATGACAGAAAAAAATCTGGCGTTTATTTAGGTGAATATGCCTCATGGGGAAATAAATTGTATAATGCTATTGCGGAAGCTGCTTATATGACTGGGCTAGAACGCAATGGGGATATCGTAAGAATGGCATCGTATGCTCCTTTGTTGGCGAAGAAAAATCATACTCAATGGAATACAGATATGATATTTTTTGATAACTCAAAAATCAGCCTTACTCCCAATTATCATGTTCAGAAGATGTTTACTACCAATCAGGGAGATTATTATTATGATAATGTTATTGCTCAAAATGTTAAAGATACGACTCTTGCAGCTTCATGTGTAAAAGATAGCAAAACGGGTGATATTATTTTAAAATTCGTCAACAATAGCAATGTAGCAAAAAGTATAAAAGTAAATCTTTCAACATTCAAAAACTATATGAGTAGCGCAGCGCAAATTGTGCTGTCTGGAAATGCCAATGCCGAAAATACGTTAGAGCATCCACAGAACATTGCACCTGTGTATTCAACAGTTACTGTAAATAAAGTTTTTGACTATGCTGCTCCGGCAATGTCTCTTACTGTAATTAGAATTAAGACTTCAGCAAAGAAAATTTAAATATGAATTCTTTCAGTATTGAACATCAGCATGATAAAATGAACACACACGTTTATACCAGTCCGTTATATACAATACCTGTTTTTTCTAAGACTAAAAGAAAACGTAATAACAAATAAAATGGAATTAAAACAATTACAAAATACAGCTTCGCAAGTGCGCCGTGATATTGTACGGATGGTACATGCTTGTCAATCAGGACACCCTGGTGGTTCATTAGGATGTACTGATTTGGTCGTAGCACTTTATTTTCATGAAATGACAATTAATGAAGAAAAAGGAGCAGACGGATACTTGAAGTTTTCTCGTGCGGGACAAAATGAAGACTTATTCTTTTTATCGAACGGACATATTTCTCCATTATTCTATTCTGTCTTGGCTCACCGTGGATATTTCGCTCCCGCAGAATTGGCTACTTTCAGAAAAATAAACTCTCGTTTACAAGGACACCCAGCTACGCATGAACATTTGCCGGGTATTCGTATTGCTTCTGGCTCATTAGGACAAGGTTTGTCAGTAGCGGCTGGAGCCGCAAAAGCCAAGAGACTGAGAGGAGATGACCGTAATATATATGTATTGATGGGGGATGGCGAACAGCAAGAAGGACAAGTATGGGAAGCAGCGCAGTTTGCAGCACATTATCAACTCGACAACCTGATTGCTATCATTGACTGGAATAAACAGCAAATAGATGGGCCAACAGAGAAAGTAATGAGTAATAAAGATTTGAAAGCAAAATATGAAGCTTTCGGATGGGCCACGATTACGTTAGAAAATGGGAACGATATGCAATTAACATTAGATGCATTAGCCCAAGCCAAACAATTGAAAGGACAAGGAAAGCCAATTATGATTCTAATGAAATCAGAAATGGGATATGGCGTTGACTACATGATGGGTACGCATAAATGGCATGGTGCTGCTCCTAATGATGAACAGTTGAACACAGCATTATTACAATTAGAGGAAACAATTGGTGATTACTAATAAATAATTTTAGAGATGAAAGAATACAGTTTCACAGAAAAAAAAGATACTCGTTCTGGATTTGGAGCAGGTATGGCAGAATTGGGCAAATCAAATCCAAAAGTTGTCGCACTTTGCGCAGATTTAGTGGCATCCTTAAAATTAGATGCATTCATTAAAGATAATCCTGAAAGATTTGTTCAATGTGGTATTGCTGAAGCAAATATGATTGGCGTATCGGCAGGGATGGCTATTGCAGGCTATATTCCTTATGCTACTACCTTTGCCAATTTTGGTTCGGGAAGAGTATATGATCAAATCAGACAGAGTGTTGCTTACTCAGGCAGTAATGTGAAAATTTGTGTGTCACACGCTGGATTAACATTAGGAGAGGATGGCGCAACACACCAGATTTTGGAAGATATTGCTATGATGAGAGCTATGCCAGGGATGACTGTAATCAATCCATGCGATTATAATCAGACAAAAGCAGCGACTATCGCAATTGCTGAATACGAAGGCCCAGTTTATCTTCGTTTCGGCAGACCCGTCGTTCCAGTATTTACAGACCCCGACCAAAAATTTGAAATAGGCAAGGCTTGGATGGTGAATGAAGGGAAAGATGTAAGCATTTTTGCTACTGGCCATTTAGTATGGGAAGCCATACAGGCTGGAGAAATATTGGCGAAAGAAGGCATCGATGCAGAAATCATCAATATCCATACGATTAAACCATTGGACGAAGAAGCAATTTTGAATTCTGTAAAGAAAACAGGATGTGCTGTCACTGCCGAAGAGCATCAATTGAATGGTGGTTTGGGCGATGCTGTGTGTCAGTTGCTTAGCCGAAACCACATTGCACCTATTGAAATGATTGGTGTAGATAATTCTTTTGGTGAAAGTGGAACGCCTGCTCAATTGATGGAAAAATACGGATTGAATGCTCAGAGTATTGTAGATAAAGTACGCATTGCCATCAAAAGAAAAGAATTACTCGGTTCAAAATAGTTTGTAAAAAATAGTATCTGTTTTTATTTTGTCATAAAGCCACTCATATTTTGGGTGGCTTTTATTATGTAAAGCCTGTCATCAAAATGCTGAAATTATGAAAAGTTTATAGAAAGGGAAGCGAGATAGTACTAAAATATCATGAGTATAATACATATATTAATGACCTGTTGATTTTAATTACTTGATGCTAATGCTGAAGATGATATTTTTATAAATTAAATATCATCTTTAAAATAATCATTAGTTCAACTAAAAGTATTTTGAGGATTTATTCTACAAAACTATAGCACAAAAGTATTAATTTGTAGCGATTTTGTTAAGTAATACTTTTACATCAAAAAGTGTTTAAAAAGTTGCCAATTATTAGCTTTAAGAGACCTCTAGGCTACTAAAAACACGCGATTTTCATCTCCAAAACACCTAAAATAATGAATTTTAGTTTATCCAGACAGTTCTCAATTCTTTTAAATTTTTTCTTTTAGAGGTACAATTTCCAAATATTTTTGACAAAAGCTTATTGCTACGTATACTATTTAGAAAATTATCGTGTGAAATTAACACTTTCTTGCGATGCTGAACATTTGGTATAGATATTTAAAGATTTATGCTACTGTATTCTTATACTACTCTCTTACTTTGTACGAAAATATTATATTATTTATTAAATGAATCATATTTATCGTCGTATGAAGCAATTTGACTTATCTATTCCAATTACGCGAAAAAAGCTGTACTTAGTTGTATGGTGCATATCGCTTTTAATTGGTTTTTCGAGCTTTTCATTAAAAGCTCAAACAGTAAAAGGGACTATTAAGTCCGCTTCAGGAGAAGGAATACCTGGAGCAACCGTTAGTGTTAAGGGTACTACCCGTGGGGTTAGCGCGAGTAAAGATGGAACTTTTTCCATTGCTGCCACACCAAAGACAACTTTGGTTTTCAGCTCAGTTGGCTATAAAACACAGGAGGTTTTAGTAGGTAACCAAACAAGTATTAATGTAGTGTTAGAAGAATTTCAATCTGCATTAGATGAGGTAGTAGTTGTGGGTTATGGAAAACAAAAGAAAGAAGGTGTTGTAGCTTCTGTTACCCAAACAACGAATAAAGAATTAGAGCGTGCAGGTGGTGTTTCAAGTATTGGTGCAGCATTAACTGGAAATGTACCAGGGTTAATTACTAATGCAAGTACTGGTCTTCCAGGTGCAGAAGACCCTCAGATTATCATTCGTGGTCGTAGCTCTTGGAATAACTCAGACCCACTCATTTTAGTGGATGGTGTAGAGCGTCCTATGAACAGCGTTGATATCAGTTCTGTTGAAACAGTTACTGTACTTAAGGATGCTTCAGCGACTGCCGTTTTCGGTTCTAGAGGTGCCAATGGTGTAATTTTAATTACTACCAAACGAGGAAAAATGGGAAAAGCATCAATCAGAGCTGTCGTAAATACCATTGTAAAAGCTCCGTCTAAATTACCGGAAAAGTATGATTCATATGATGCTTTAAGAATTAGAAATGAAGCCATTGAGTATGAACTTGCGACAAGACCAGAAGGGTGGAGAGATTACTTACCTCAACAGATTATTAATAAGTATCGTAATCCAGCAAATTTAGCGGAAGCAGAACGTTATCCAAATGTTAACTGGGAAGAAGCATTATTTAAACCTTATGCGATATCTAATAATGCTAATTTGAACATCAGCGGGGGTACAAATCTTGTGAAATATTTTACCAGTGCAGATTTTTTACAAGAAGCCGATTTATTTAAAATCTATGATAATAAAAGAGGGTACAAGCAAGGCTTTGGCTTCAATAGGCTGAATGTTCGTAGTAATTTAGATTTTCAATTAACGCCTACTACGCTTTTTAAAACCAACCTTTCGGGTTCTTATGGCGTTAGAAAAAGCCCATGGGGCTTCTCTGGAAGTCAGTACGGGCCATGGATTGATGCTTATAATGCTGCTCCAGATTTATTTTTACCACAATATTCTGATGGTTCATGGGGCTTTTACTATCCAAACCAAGCTAAAGCAGAAAACTCTGCATTAAGTCTTGCAATTGGGGGTTTACAATATCAAACTACTGCCCGCATCACGACAGATTTTACGTTAGATCAAGATTTGGATATGTTAGTGAAGGGCTTGAGAGCTTCGGGTACTGTGTCGTTAGATAATACTTTTGTAGAATCAGATCGTGGTGTTAATGACCTTTATAATGGAACTCAACGTAAGTGGGTAAATCCTGAAACAGGTATTGAAACTTACCAATCGGCTGTTGATGGTATTACAGGTTTTGACTTTCAAGAGGGTATCAAGTGGGCTCCAGCAGCGGGGACTATCGGAGCTAGCCAGCGTCGTTTGTTTTACCAGTTACAGCTTAATTACAACAAAACGTTTGCAGGGTTACATAATGTGACTTTGATGGGTTTAACAAACCGAAACGTGTATGCTAGCGGTAGTACAATTCCTTCTTATAGAGAAGACTGGGTGTTTAGAACTACTTATACATTCAACAATAAATACACAGTAGAGTACAATGGTGCTTATAATGGTTCTGAGCAATTTGCAAAAGACTACCGTTTTGCCTTTTTCTCTTCTGGGGGTGCTAACTGGGTAATATCGAACGAAAAATTCATGAATTCGGTGAAATTTATCAATTCTATGAAATTACGTATGTCTTACGGACAAACAGGGTTTGATAACCTAGGGGTAAGATGGCCGTATCTTGAGCAATGGACTTACGGCGGAACATCAAGATTGGGTGTAAGTGGTGAAGGAGCTGAACAAAGCCCATATACTTGGTATTCTCAATCAACAGTTGGTAACCCAACCGTACAGTGGGAACAATCAGAGAAATTCAATGTGGGTTTAGACTTTGAACTTTTCAGAGGTTTTGTGAAAGGTAAGGCTGACTTCTTTCAGGATAATAGAAGTAAAATTTTATTATCAGGAAGATCAGACGTACCAAGTTATTTTGGGGCATCTCCGCCAGTGGCAAACTTAGGTGCTGTTAAAGCAAGCGGTTATGAATTAGAACTTCATTTCAATAAAAATGTTGGAAAATTCCGTTTGTGGGCAGACCTTAACATGACTCATACGCAAAACAAAATTATTGAACGTGCTACGCCAGAATTACTGCCAGATTATCAGAAACCAGAAGGTATGCAGATTGATCAAGCTTATTCATTCGTAAGCAAAGGCATGTATAATAGTTGGGATCAGTTGTATGGAAGTGCTATGCACAATGTAAACGACAACCAAAAATTATTGGGTAACTACTACTTGGTTGATTATAATGGAGACGGAGTTATTGACACGCAAGATAGAATTCCTTATGGACATACTGGCTGGCCACAAAATACTTACAACGCTACTTTAGGCTTTGATTGGAAAGGATTTTCAGCTTTTGTACAGTTCTATGCGGTGAATAATGCTACTCGTCAAGTGGTTTTCACAAGTTTAAGTTCACAAAGCCATACAGTTTATCAAGAAGGTGCATACTGGTCACCAACAAATACTAGCGGAACGCCTATTCCACGTTGGTTAACAACACCTTTCGGAGACTATAGAGGCACGCAGTATATGTACGACGGCTCTTATGTAAGATTAAAAAATGCTGAAATAGCATACACTGTAAATCCTGAGCTTAGTAGAAAATTAGGACTTAGTAGTCTGCGAATCTACCTAAATGGTAATAACCTTATTGCTTGGAGCAAAATGCCAGATGATAGGGAGTCTAATTTTGCTGGAACTGGTTGGGCTTCACAAGGAGCTTATCCAACAGTAAAGAGATATAATTTAGGTTTAAACATTACTTTCTAATTAATTAATAAAAACATGAAAAAGAGAATAAAACTTTTGTGTGTAGCTGTAGTTTGTTCTATGACTTTTGGAGTTACTTCATGCTCAGATTTTTTGGATCGTGATCCTCAATCTCTTGTGTCTGAAAAAGATGCTTTTAAAAACTTTGTGAATTTTCAAGGATTTACCGAAGAACTCTATCATACTATTCCAGACTTTTCTAATGGTTACTGGACCAACTCTTTTAACTGGGGAGAGGATGAAATCCAATCTACAGCTCAAAACTTTCACTTTGGTGTAAAAATAGACAATGGTGATTTTTGGGGCTGGCAACGCAACTTCGATGGTTGGCAAGCTGGCTGGATGGACCGTAACAGTAATTCAACCAATGATGATCGCTTTACAAAATCACTATGGGGATTAGGATGGTATGGTATCCGTAAGGCTAATTTAGGTTTAGAAAATATTGACAAACTGACTGATGCCACACAAGAAGAAAAAGACTTAATTAAAGGTCAACTATTGTTTTTTAGAGGTTGGTATCACTTTATGTTTATGCAGTATTTTGGAGGACTTCCATATATTGACAAAGTATTACCTGGAGATCAGAAGCTAACCTTACCTCGTCTTAAATACAGCGAATGTGCCGATAAAGCAGCTGCGGATTTCAGAGCAGCGGCCAACTTATTACCTACAAACTGGGACAACACAACGGCAGGTAAGAGAACATTGGGTAAAAACACATTGCGTATCAACAAGATTATGGCACTTGGCTATTTGGGAAAAAATTATCTTTGGGCTGGTAGTCCATTGATGAATTCGGTCTCAGGTGGCGGTACTACTTACAATGTTGAATATTGCAAGAAAGCAGCAGATGCATTTGCTGAATTACTAAATTTATGTGAGAGTGGAGAAGCTCCTTACCGCTTAGTTCCTTTTGCACAATATTATACTAACTTCTATACGACTGGGCAGAACTGGCAAATGCCGGGTGGAACTGAAGCCATTTTCAGAGGTCCATACTATGGTGCAAATAGTTCAAACTGGGGAACAAGTAAACAATATAGCCCGCAGATTATCAGTGAAGGTGATGTGAAATTCTTGCCAACAGCCAATTATGTTGACAACTACGGAATGGCTAACGGATTGCCTATTAAGGATATTACAAAAGCTGACACAGAGTCTGGTTATAATCCTGAATATCCTTGGAAAGGAAGAGACCCACGTTTTTACAATGATATTATTTTCGATGGTGTGAGAATGGTAGCAGGGAGTATTCCAAATGCTGCTGAAGTGAACAACCGCTATGCCAATTTACATACTGGAGGTTCTTATCGTGATATTTCAACAGGTAGTCGCACAGGATATTTACTCTTTAAGTTTGTTCCAAGAACAGCTAATAAGTATGACCAAGGCTATGGTTATGATAAAAGTCTTAACATTCACTTGCCATATATGCGTTTGGCAGATATTTATCTGATGTACGCTGAAGCTGCTGCACAGGGCTATGGCTCGGCTATGGGTAAAGCTGGAAGTTATTCTAAAACTTCTGTAGATGCTATCAACGTCATTAGAGATAGAGCAGGAGTAGGTCATGTAGATGCCAAATTCTTAGGTTCTCTGGATGTGTATATGGAAGAATTAAGACGTGAACGTGCTGTAGAACTTTCTTTTGAAGGTCATCGCTTCAATGACCTCCGTCGTTGGTTAATGATTGCTAAAAATCCTTATACGCTTAAAAAATCAATTGAATTTGATAGAGCAGCTACATTGGATCCAGCGAAAGACCCTAAAGACAATAGAGTGTTGAACATCAGAGAGTCTGTCATATTAGAGCGCAAGTTCACAGATAAGCATAATTGGTTGCCATTAAAAGTTAATGACGTGAATTTGTATCTAGAATTTGCTCAAAATCCTGGCTGGTAAATCATATAATGAGATAATCAATAGATAAACGAACAAGAAATGAAGTTTATAAAAATAATTATGGTTTTATGTGCATTACTGGCTTTTTCAAAAGCTACGATAATGGCGCAGAATTCCTCGACGATTAAAATTAAAGCCACCGTTGTTGGCTCGAATAAACAGCCCGTTATTGGCGCTATTGTAAGTAGCTCCGAAGAAATCGGGAAAGCTGTTACCACAGATGCTTTGGGTACTTTTAGTATTGAAATTCCTAAAAATGAGGTATTATCAATTGCTGCGAAAGGTTTCAAAACCAAATACATCACTGCTAATCAACAAATCAGTGAAATCGTTATCGCACCCGATGACAACCAAGAACAAGTAGGTCTTCCTTTCCGTAATGTTGATAAACAAGATTTGTTGGGTGGTGTATCTTCTGTGAATGTAAAGGACCTTCTTAAGAAGAATTACTTCACTTACCCACTAGATGGAATGGAATCTTTAGTTCCAGGGTTTAATGGAAACAGTAATTGGGGAATGGGCAGTTATCTGTTCATGATTGATGGGGTTCCTCGTGAGACAGGGAACGTAATGCCGACTGAGATAGAGCAAATCGTATTTTTGAAAGGAGCTAACGCTGTTGCACTATACGGTAGCCGTGGTGCTAAAGGTGTAGTGAATGTAATTACAAAAAGAGGCGTAGCAGGTCAAAGTAGATTTGACCTCAGAATTAATAGTGGTGTAAATGTTCCTAAAGCTTTTCCACGTTACTTAGGTTCAGCGGAATATATGACTTTATATAATGAAGCACGTAGAAATGATGGATTAACGAATTTGTATTCTGAATCTGATATTTACAACTATGCCTCAGGAATCAATAAATATCGTTATCCGAATATAGATTTTTACTCATCAGAGTACCTCAAAAGTAGTTATGGTAGTTATGACGCCACTGCCGAAATTTCAGGTGGAAATGAAAGAGTTAAATACTATACAAATTTAGGATTTGCAACATCTGGTTCACTGTTGAACTTTGGAGAAGCAAAAACCAACAATAATTCAGACCGTCTTAATTTCCGTGGAAATATCGATGTAAACTTGAATGAGTTTATAAGTTTGAATGCTGATGCTACTGCTATTTTTTATACTGGTCGTGGTGTCAATGCGAACTTTTGGAGTAGTGCAACAACGGTTCGTCCAAATCGTTTTGCACCACTTATTCCCCTTAGTATGATTGAACAAGAAGATGCAGCTTCACAGGTGTTAATTAAAAACAGTAATAATATTATCGATGGACAATATTTACTTGGAGGTACTCAATTAGACCAAACGAATCCAATCGCTACCATTTATTCTGGAGGTAGTAATCAATTTGCTAATCGTCAATTCCAGTTTAATACAGGGATTAAAGCAGACCTTAGAAATGTGTTGAAAGGTTTGAGTTTCAAATCTAGTTTTGCTGTTGATTATGCTACTGAATATACGTTGGCTTATAATTATTCTTATGCTACTTATGCGCCTACTTGGAATAAGTATAGCGGAACCGACTTAATTAGTAGTCTTACAGTGTATGGCCAAGATGCAAAATCTGGAACTCAGAATGTATCAGGAAATAGATATCGCCAAACGATTGCATTTTCAGGACAGTTAAATTATGATAGAACTTTTAACGAAGACCATCATTTATCAGCTATTTTATTAGCTAATGGGTTTCAACAATCAGAATCTGCGATTTACCACAAGACAAGTAATGCGAATTTAGGGTTTTTAGCAAGCTATAATTACAAGCATAAATACTACATGGATTTTAGTGCTGCTTATATCCATTCTGCAAAACTTCCTCCAAGTAATCGTCAAGCATTTTCTCCGTCACTTACTTTAGGCTGGAGATTAAGTCAAGAAGAGTTTCTTAAAAATTCAGATATCGTAGACGATTTGAAGTTGACAGCTTCGGCTAGTATTTTACATACAGATCTTGATATTCCAAATTACTATTTATATCAAGGTGTTTATACTGGTGCTGGTTCATGGTATGGTTGGAAAGATGGTACAGGTATTCAAGCTACTGAATCAAGGAGAGGTGATAACCCTAACATGAAGTTTCCTAAAAGAGAAGAACTTAGTGTAGGATTCGAAGGTTCGTTTTTCAAAAGATTATTAACATTAAATGGAACATTCTTTGTTAATACCATCTCGGGAAATATCATTCAAGCATCTGTCTTATTCCCAAGTTATTTCACGACAGGCTTTCCAGTATCTTCATTTATTCCTTATGTAAATTATAATGAAGACAAACGTGTTGGCTTTGACTTCGGTGCTAGTTTGAATAAAAGATATGGTGAAGTAAATTGGACTTTGGGTGTGAATGGTACATACTACCAAACTACTGCCACTAAAAGAGCCGAATTATACGAAGATGCTTACCAAAACCGTCAAGGAAAACCGCTTGATGCTACGTGGGGCTTACAAAGTTTGGGATTTTTCCAAGATCAAAACGATATAGCAAACTCTCCAACACAAACATATGGACAAGTAAAGCCAGGCGATATTAAATACAAAGATCAGAACGGTGATGGTATTATTAATAGCCGAGATGAAGTCTCTTTAGGAAAAGGTGGTTGGTTCGGTGCTCCGCTTACTTTAGGTATCAACCTAACTGCTCAGTGGAAAAAGCTTACTTTCTTCGCAATGGGTGTTGGTCGTTTTGGGGCTAATGGAATGCGTAATAGCTCTTATTTCTGGGTTGATGGTGAAGATAAGTACTCTGCAGTAGTGAGAGATAGATGGACGGAAGCAACAAAACTAACAGCCACCTATCCAAGACTTACCACTTTGACAAGCGACAATAACTATCGTCCATCGGACTTCTGGATTTATAAAACGAATCGTTTTGACTTGAGTAAAGTACAGGTAACCTATGATTTGACGGATGTATTAAAGATGAAATCTTTTGTACGTGAACTTGGATTATATGTCACTGGCTTTAACCTGCTAACTGTGTCAGACAATCGTGAAATCATGGAACTTAGTGTGGGAAGTGCACCACAAACACGTTTGTTCAACTTAGGTGTAAAAGCCCTTTTCTAAGTTTTTGAAAATATCATATTTTGAATATTATACTATGTTTTATATGAATAAAGGAATATTAAAACTACTGGTTTGCGCTGCTGTATTGCTGACCGGATGTGAAGACCTAATAGAACCTGCTATAGAGAATAACAGGCAGTTAGATCCTAGTGCTTATTTACCAAGCGACTCAAGATTTCCATTCGGTATATTGCTGAATGGCTATAATAGAATTCCGACGAACTCGTGGTCTTTTAATGATGTGGCAACTGATGATGCTGTAAGTAATGACCAAGACAATGGCTATCTAAAAATGGCAACGGGGCAATGGACGGCAAACAATAATCCCACCAACCAATGGACAAATTGTTTTGCAGGCATTCAATACCTAAATATTATGCTTGGAGAAGTAAACAAGGTTCAATGGGTGGCTGACCCTGTTGCTAACAGATTGTTTTCTACTAGAATTAAAGGAGAAGCTTATGGGCTTCGAGCCTTATTGATGTACCATCTTTTGCTAACACACGCTGGTAAAGGAGTAAGCGGAGCAATGCTTGGAGTACCTATATTACTTAAGCCACAGACTACTTCTGATAATTATAATCTTCCAAGAGCTTCTTTTGATGATTGTATGAAACAAATTTATCAAGATTTAGATAGTGCAGATGTCAAGCTTCCTTTAGACTATCAGAATTTTTCATTGGGACAGGAATCTCTGATACCAGCAAAGTATGGTCAGGTAACGATTGAGCAATATAACCGTGCATTCGGGGTTACATTCAGTGGTTTATTTACTGGTCGTATTGCTAAAGCAGTAAGAGCACAAGCTGCATTACTGGCAGCCAGCCCATCATTTAATAATGGCAATACAAGTAAGTGGGTAGATGCCGCCAACTATGCCGCCAATGTATTGAATGCTAATGGAGGGTTGAATGCTATAACAAGTAATGTAGCAAGTGGTCTTACTTGGTACACTAATACTACGGAGATTGCTAATCTTAAGGATGGCGCTAATCCTCCTGAAATATTGTGGAGAAATAACTGGGGTGAAAATAGAGATTTAGAACAAGCTAATTTTCCTCCAACATTATTTGGTAACGGACGTATCAATCCGTCTCAGAACCTTGTAGATGCTTTCCCAATGCTGAATGGGTATCCGATTACTGATGCTAACAGTGGCTATAATCCTGCTGACCCATATACTAACCGTGACCCCCGCTTGAAAATGTTTGTGCTTGTGAACGGTGCAACCGCTGGTGTAAATAATACGGCTATTAATACTACTGCTAATGGTACTACCAACGATGCGCTTAATAAAGTGGCTACTTCGACAAGAACGGGTTATTATTTGCGAAAATTGTTACGTCAAGATGTAAACCTTAACCCTACATCTGCCACCAATCAGCGTCATTACAAACCGCATATTCGTTATACCGAAATTGCGTTGGCTTATGCAGAAGCAGCTAACGAGGCTTGGGGACCTACGGGTACGGGTACAAATGCTTATTCAGCTTATGATATCATCAGAGCTATCCGTAGAAGAGCTGGTATTGGTACAACCAACAACGATGCTTATCTGGAAAGTGCAAAAGGTAATAAGGAAACGATGCGTACTTTGATTCGTAATGAACGTCGCTTAGAACTTTGTTTTGAAGGATTTAGATTCTGGGATTTACGTCGTTGGAATGCAGGACTTACAGAACCAGCAAAAGGTGTGAGTATCCAAAATGGTGTTTATACCTTAATCCCAGTTGTACAAGACAGAGTATTCAAGAGTTATATGAAATACGGCCCAATTCCTTATTCAGAAATACTGAAGTTCCCTGCACTTGAACAAAATGAAGGGTGGAATTAATAATCAGCTATAATTTTATTATTGACAAAATTTAATATTTATGAAGAAATTAGTTTTAATGTCGGTACTAATCCTAATCGGACTTGCTTCCTGCAATACGGAAAATGAGTTCCCGGATTACAAATACCAAACTGTATATTTCGCTTATCAGTATCCTGTAAGAACAATTACTTTAGGAGAGGATACGTACGTGAATACTGATTTGGATAATCAACATAAATGCCAGATTTATGCTTCAACTGGTGGAGTTTATGAGAGTAGAAAAGATGTATCTATAAAAATAGCCGTTGATAATTCACTCTTAAAAAACGGTTTACTGTTTGGAACAGGAAAAGACCAGGTGCTTCCTATGCCTACTAATTATTATTCGTTAGGCTCAGATAAGATTATTATTCCTAAAGGGACATTGGCAGGTGGAGTAGATGTACAATTGACAGATGCTTTTTTTGCAGACCCAAAATCAATCAAAAATACCTATGTCATTCCTTTAACGATGACTAGCGTAACTAATGCCGATTCAATACTTTATGGCAAACACTTTATTTTGTATGCTATTAAATATGTGAATACTTGGCATGGAAACTATCTTAGACGTGGAAAGGACGTTGTTACAGGTACTTTGAATAAAACGATTGTTCGCCATGCACAATACGTAGAGCAAGATGAAGTTAACAAACTTTCTACCAAATCGTTAAGCGAGCTAGAGTTCCCTGTAGTCTTTAAAGATAAAGATGGTAAGAATGTTAATATAACATTATCACTAAAATTTGAAAGCGACAAGTGTACAATTTCTTCATTAACGAGTGGTTATACTGCAACTGGTAGTGGCACATTTGTGAAAAAAGGGGAGAAAAACAGTTGGGGGAATAAGGACAGAGATGCATTATACCTAAAGTATGATGTGAATCTGGCAGGAATGAATATATCTACAACAGATACCCTCGTTATGCGTGATCGTACAGTAACAATGGAAACCTTTTCGCCAGTGACAAAATAATAATTTGTCTAACTAGAACAGTTATTTTATGAATAAATTATATAAAGTAGTACTAGGTCTGACCACATTGATGGTGACTTCTTGTACCAAATATGAGGCGCTAGAGTTTAGCGTCATCAAACCTGAAAGCGCTACTGCTCAGGAAGATATTGATGCTTATCCTGCATTAAAATCTTATATCAATCGCACTACATACCCCAATTTTAAGTTTGGGGTTGCTCTTTCGCTTTCTGACTATGTCAACAAAGGCGTAATGTATCGCCTTGCCAATAAAAACTTCGATGAAATAGTTTTAGGCTATGAAATGAAGCATGGTGCAGTAGTACAAGCCGATGGTAGCTTAGCACTGGATAACGTCAGTAAATTATTAGCAGCAGCCAAAGATGGTGGGATTACTGTATATGGACATACATTATGTTGGCATGCTAATCAAAATGCCACCTATTTGAAAAAGATAATTGCACCTGATATCTTGTCATCAACTGGTCCTGGTTGGGATTTAATCACAGCTGCTGATTTTGAAGATAATATTACCACTAATTTTGAAGGTAATGCTAATGCAGTAACATCTTACACTGCAGTGGGCGGGGGTGCCAACGGTGTGGGGAGAGCGTTGAAAATAACAAATGCAAGTGTTCGTGCCAATGATTGGGAATCTCAATTTTTCTTAAAATTTTCTCCTGCAGCTGTTTTAGGAGAAAAATACACCCTTAAAATGGATGTGAAAGCAGATGTTGCCGCATCTTACTCAACTCAAGCACATGTAACACCAGGTGCATACAAACACTGGGACTTTTTTGGAACTATTTCGGCTACTCCAACTTGGACTACTTATACCAAAGAGATTACAATTACTGCAGATATGGCTACTTGCGGTGCAATTGCTTTTAATCTTGGTAAAACTGCCACTAATTTTTACTTTGATAATATTACTTTAACAAAGTACAATGCTACAGGTAGTGTACAAACAAAAGAAAAAACTGCTGAGCAAAAGAACACACTCATTACCAATGCCTTGGATAAATGGATGTCGGGTATGTTGACAGTAAGTAAGCCTTATGTAAAAGCATGGGATGTAGTAAACGAGCCAATGGATGATGGCAAACCTTATGAACTTAAAACAGGAGTAGGCAAAACTTTAGCCGCTGATGAATTTTATTGGCAAGATTATATGGGTAAAGATTATGCTGTAACTGCTTTTAAGTTAGCTAGAAAATATGGGAATGCTAGTGATATACTTTTCATCAATGATTACAATTTGGAATACAGTCTGGAAAAATGTCGGGGATTAATCGCATATGTAAGCTATATCGAAGGAAAAGGTGCAAAGGTTGATGGTATTGGTACTCAAATGCACATTGATATCAAGTCGGATAAAACCAAGATTGCAGATATGTTTAAGCTGTTAGCTGCTACAGGGAAAGTGATAAAAATTTCAGAATTGGATATTGGCTTAGGTAGTGTGAAAACAGCTAATGCAACTCAGGCACAATATCAGGCACAGGCTGAAATGTATAAATATGTTATCGACAAATATTTTGAGCTTATACCTGCCGCACAGAGATACGGTATCACGTTGTGGAGTCCACTAGACAGTCCTGCCAATTCAAGCTGGAGAGCAGATGAGCCGATTGGTCTATGGACAAAAGATTATGTAAGAAAAGTAGCTTATTCTTACGTAGCTGAATCTATCAAAGCAAATATGAAATAATAAGGAGAAGTGTTTATCCTTTAAAAATAAACCACTATTTACTATATAACCCTATCCATTAATATATAACTACCCGTTTCGTTTATAATCCCTAGCAATTTGTTAGGGATTATTTCAATAAATGGGTATGAGTAATTTACCTAACCACTATTTTTAAAATCAAGAAATATTAGCTTATTTGTTAAATACAACAATAAACGCTTACCTTAATTCGTCTGTTTGTTTCATATGCGGATTATAACAAAATTTTGAACTAACAGTAAGATTTATGAATAATTAGCTTTTGTAAATACTACTAACAGTAGCAACAGATAGGGCCTAAAATAAAATTATGTTAAATTGGGCAATGACTATAATGAAAAAATCCAACTGATGGTTGATGTGTTAAAGACTGTAAAAATGAAGAAATGTTACTTTTTATTAATTTTTATTTTTGTTGCTCACTGGATTCACGGGCAACAGAAAGAATATAAATTTATTAATTTCAGTAGCAGAAATGGGCTCACCTCCAATTCCATCAATGCCATTGTAAAAGACAAGAATGGCTTTATGTGGTTTGGGACTGAAGACGGACTCAATAGGTTTGATGGTCAAAATTTTACTGAATATCGCCATAAAGAAAACGATAGTACAAGTATCGGAAGTGGCCCAATAACAGCCATGACTCAGGATAAAGCTGGTAACATTTGGGTGGCGACTAATCTGACTTTGTCTATTTATAATCTGAATTTGAATTCATTTACTAATTACGATTTTAGTACGCTAGGCTGGATTATATCATTATGTGCTGACCATTCGGGCAAAATTTGGGTTGGAACTTATTCTGGTTTATTTGTGCTAGATCCAGTCTCGAAAAAAACTAATGTCTTTAAAGCAGACCCTTCAAACACCACAAAATTAAATTCAAATATGATTCGCTCACTATTTGAAGATAGTCATAACAACATTTGGGTTGGTACCGACGAAGGTTTACATGTTTATGACAGAAAGAGCGAACGATTTACAAGGTTTTTACACAACCCGAATAATCCAGCAAGTATTTCATGGAACAATATAAAGAGCATCACGGCTGACAAGTATGGTAAACTTTGGATTGGTACTGAAGAAGGGGGAATAAATGTAATGGACACAAAAAAGGGTACGTTTCGCAATTACAAACATGATTCAAACAACCCTAATTCTCTTTCCAATAATCATATAATTAAGGTAGTATTTGATAAAGACGGGCAGCTTTGGGTAGGTACAGAAATAGGCATCGACATATTTAATCCGCAAACAGAGAAGGCAATCAGTGTCAAAAGTTCGATTGTAGAGCAAGATGGCTTTACGCCTAGTACTTCTGGACGATCAATTAGGGATATTTACATTGATAATAATGGTGTATATTGGATAGGTGTTCATCAAGGTGGCGTAAATAAATATGATACGAATCTGGCGTTCTTTAACTATAAAAAATTCAATCCCTTTGATCCTAACGGATTGACGGGCAGTTCAATAATGGCCTTTTCCGAAAGTCCTTCTGGAGATATCTTTATTGGAACAGAAGGTGCAGGGCTGAATGTATTTAACAGAAAAACAGGGCTAATAAGACGTTATGATTTAAAAGATAAAAAGGCAAATAGAGCATCTATTATCGCTTTACAATCTGTTGGTAATACGCTTTGGGTAGGAACATATCAAGTTGGTTTATATACCATAAATATGGCAACGGGTGCTTCTAGGTATTTTCACCTTCCAAAAAGCAACACGGATGATGTAAACATACCTATCAACTGCATAAAAGCAGATAAAAATGGGAAAATTTGGCTAGGTACAAATGGCAATGGGGTTTATTTATACGACCCACAGCGGGATGTAATGGAATCATCTGATAAAGTTTTTCAATTGGCATCTGCTCAGAAATTCCCTTTGAATGGTTTTATCACCACTATTGAGCAAGATAAAATGGGGAATATCTGGATTGGCTCAAACGGTTCAGGAATAGCTGTTTATTATCCAAGTGAGAAACGGTTTCAGGTATTAAACCACGATAGGAATGGACTCCCGATAGACAAAGTCCAGAGTATTTACTGTGACCGTTCTGGCAAAATATGGGTTGGTGCATGGGGAGGGGGGCTTTGTTTATATAAGCCTCAAACAAAAACATTTGAACGCTTTGATGAAAGAAATTCTTTGTCAAATGATGTTGTTTACAAAATTTTGGAAGATGAAAAAGGCAAAATATGGATAAGTACTAATAAGGGCATCAGTTCATTTGACCCTGACAAGAAGGTATTTAGAAATTTTACACATTATAATGGCGTTCAGCAGAGCAACTTTAATATTGGGGCTGGTTTGAAAACTTCAGACGGACAATTGTTTTTTGGTGGACTGGCAGGCTTTAACTACTTCAATCCTGCTAGTATTTTCCAGAAAAAGAATATTCCTACGCTGGTAATTACTAGTTTGAAGATTAATAACAAACAAATAAATCCTGGTGAAAATGCCGAAATAACTGAACACATCTCGACAGCAAAAGAAATGGTGTTGAGTTATAAACAGAATTTTTCTTTAGACTTTATCGCCCTCAATTACACAGCTCCACATGAAAATAGGTATTCTTATAAATTAGAAGGATTCGACAAAGAGTGGAACCAAGTAGGAACGGCCAATACGGCTGTTTATACTAACCTTGACCCAGGGAAATATATCTTCAGACTAAAAGCATATAGTGAGGATGGCTCATGGCAGACACCCGAAAAAGTTATTGATATTATTGTGAAGCCTCCGTTTTGGCGGACGTATTATGCCTATTTTTTCTATTGTATCATGGTTTCAGGTGCCATTTGGGCTATCAGAAAACGTTCTATTGAAAAATTCAAGAATAAGTTTGCCAGAGAACAGGAACGTTTGGAGGTAAAACATATGATTGAAAAGGAACGACACGAAGCAGAGAAAAAAATAGAGTTAGAGCAAATTAAGATTAAATTCCTGACGAACCTAAGCCATGAGTTAAAAACTCCTTTGACACTTGTCTTGAATCCGATAGAGAACTTGATGTTTCAAGAGAAAAGTACAGAAAAGCTGGAAATGCTTAATTTGATAGGTCGCAATGCCAAAAGACTTTTGAATTTGGTAAACCAATTGCTTGATTTTAGAAAAATTGAAGACAATGAATTGACGCTGCACGCAACAGATGGCGATTTGATTACATTCGCGCAGGAAATTGTAGATTCTTTCAAATATATAGCCGTAAGGAAAAATATCTCTCTACATTTTGTGAGTTCATATAGTAACTACCATACTAGTTTTGATAAGGATAAATTAGAACGAGTGCTAATCAACTTGTTTTCTAATGCTATAAAATTCACCAATGAAGGCGGAAGTGTTAGCCTTCAAATTGCAGGCGATGGCGAAACAGGTATCAGGTTGATTCTACGTGATACTGGCATCGGATTGCCAAAAGAAATGACCGACAAGATTTTTGAAAGATTTTTCCAAGTAAATAACAGCGCTGACATATTAAATCAGGGAAGTGGAATAGGTCTTTCAATCGCTCAAGAGTTTATCAAACTTCACGGTGGAACCATTAAAGTAGAAAGTGAGGAAGATATAGGAAGTGCTTTTACTATATCTCTGCCACTTTTGCCAATTACTTTTCAGCAATCTACCTCTCCAATCGTTTCAAATGAAACATCTGATTTGATTGGTGGGTTTGCTAAAAATGAGCCTCCTAAAATTGATATGCCTGTTGTATTGATTGTGGATGATGATGACGATTTAAGAGCTTATTTGGTTGAAAGTCTGAAAACAAAATATAAAATAATAGAAGCCGCCGATGGTATAAAGGGTTGGCAAAAGGCCTTGTCATGCCATCCTCAGGTAATAGTCAGCGATGTAAATATGCCAAGAATGGATGGTGTAGAGATGGTACGCAAAATTAAAAGTGATAATCGTACCAAGCATATTCCTGTTATTATGTTGACTGTTTTATCTGATGAAATAGACCAAATGAAAGGATTGGAATCAGGGGCAAGTGATTATTTGTCGAAACCATTCAATTTTCATTTGCTCAACATTAAAATAGAAAATTTGCTTAGTTTGAATAGTTTATTGAAAAATACATACAGTAAGCATATTCAATTGGAGACCCCTGAAGCTGAGTTTGTCTCAGAAGACGAAAAGTTTTTGTTGAAGTTTTCACGTTATGTGGAAGAACATATCGAAAACCCCAATTTATCAGTAGAAGAATTGAGCAAAGCCATGTTCGTTAGTCGAGGAACACTTTACAGCAAAGTTTTAAGCCTTACTGGTGAGACTCCAGTGGAATATGTAAGGTCGCAAAAATTGAAGAAAGCAATTACACTTTTGCAAAAGAATGATATAAAAATATCCCAAATAGCATACTCTGTGGGCTTTTCAAATCCAAATTATTTTGCTAGAGCTTTTAAAGCAAAATACAACATATCGCCATCTGAATACGTGATGCTTAATAAAAATGTTGCATTAGTTGATTCAGAATAATTAGTTAAAAGAGGCCAATCATATAAAAACGTTTAGTATATACGATTGGACTCTTTTTTCTCAGTTTAAATTTGCTCAAAATCTTATATAAACAGCCAATATTTTGGTTTTATAATTATTAAGTTAAATAAAATATTTACC